>NZ_BCPP01000207.1:0-8318 GCF_016586125.1 Burkholderia sp. E168m23 | reverse complement strand
CCGTCGGCGTGAGCGGCCTGTTCGACACGCTGATGAAGCGCATTCCGGCCGGCATCGCGGCCGCGCTGCTCGCGGGCATCCTGTTCGAGATCGGCATCGAGATCTTCCGCGCCGCGCAGTTCCAGACCGCGCTGGTGCTCGCGATGTTCTTCACCTACCTGATCGTGAAGCGCCTCGCGCCGCGCTATGCGATCGTGACGACGCTGATCGTCGGCACAGTGGTAGCCGGCGGCCTCGGCCTGCTCGATTTCAGCCGCTTCCACATCGCGCTCGCGCAGCCGGTGTTCACGATGCCCGCGTTCTCGATCGCGTCGATCGTCAGCATCGGCATTCCGCTGTTCGTCGTCGCGATGGCGTCGCAGAACGTACCGGGCATCGCGGTGCTGCGTGCGGACGGCTACCCGACGCCGTCGTCGCCGCTGATCGCGACGACCGGCCTCGCGTCGCTGCTGCTCGCGCCGTTCGGCTCGCACGGCGTGAACCTCGCGGCGATCACGGCCGCGATCTGCACCGGCCCCGAAGCGCACGAGGACCACGCGAAGCGCTACACGGCCGCCGTGTGGTGCGGCACGTTCTACCTGGTCGCCGGCGTCTTCGGCGCGACGATCGCCGCGTTGTTCGCGGCGCTGCCGAAAGCGCTCGTCGTGTCGGTCGCGGCGCTCGCGCTGTTCGGCTCGATCATGAGCGGCCTCGCGAACGCGATGCAGGACGTGAAGCAGCGCGAAGCGGCGCTCGTCACGTTCATGGTGACCGCGTCGGGCCTCACGCTGCTGTCGATCGGCTCGGCATTCTGGGGGCTCGTCGCCGGGGTCGTCACGCAGGTGATCCTGAACGCGCGGCGCCCCGCGTGACGCGGCTCGGCCGCCTGCCGCGGCGCGCGCCGCCGCGCCCGCCCGGCACGCCAAAACGTGCGCGACACGAATCGGGCCTAAAATGATGGATTGGAAGCGGCGCCCGGCGCCGCTTCGCTTCGCCGCCGCGCTCGCGCGGCCCGTGAGAACCCGGCGCCCCGCGCTCTTCTTCCGAATCGCCATGACTACCGCACTCGACCAGCTGAAGCAGTACACGACCGTCGTCGCCGACACGGGCGACTTCCAGCAGCTTGCGCAATACAAGCCGCAGGACGCGACCACGAACCCGTCGCTGATCCTGAAGGCCGTCCAGAAGGATGCGTACAAGCCGATCCTCGAGAAAACCGTCCGCGATCATCGCAACGAAAGCACCGATTTCATCATCGACCGCCTGCTGATCGCATTCGGCACCGAAATCCTGAAGCTGATCCCGGGCCGCGTATCGACCGAGGTCGACGCACGCCTGTCGTTCGACACGCAGCGCTCGATCGAGAAGGGCCGCGAGCTCATCAAGCTGTACGAAGCAGCCGGCATCGGCCGCGAGCGCATCCTGATCAAGCTCGCGTCGACGTGGGAAGGCATCCGCGCGGCCGAGGTGCTGCAGAAGGAAGGGATCAAGTGCAACATGACCCTGCTTTTCTCGCTCGTGCAGGCCGCCGCGTGCGCGGAAGCGGGCGCGCAGCTGATCTCGCCGTTCGTCGGCCGCATCTACGACTGGTACAAGAAGCAGGCCGGCGCCGAATGGAATGAAGCGCGCGACGGCGGCGCGAACGATCCGGGCGTGCAATCGGTGCGCCGCATCTACACGTACTACAAGACGTTCGGCTACAAGACCGAAGTGATGGGCGCGAGCTTCCGCACGACCAGCCAGATCACCGAGCTCGCCGGCTGCGACCTGCTGACGATCAGTCCCGATTTGCTGCAGAAGCTGCAGGAGAGCAACGAGACGGTCGCCCGCAAGCTGTCCCCGGAAACGCTGCAGGACAAGCCGGCCGAGCGCGTCGCGATCGACGAGGCGTCGTTCCGCTTCCAGCTGAACGACGAAGCGATGGCCACCGAAAAGCTCGCCGAAGGCATCCGTGTGTTCGCCGCCGACGCGGTGAAACTCGAGAAGCTGATCGACGCGCTGCGCTGAGCCGCACGACGCGTCAGCGGCTGTCAGCAAGACTGACAACAGCCGTCAGCAAGCGCTGCAAACGGTCGCGAACAGGATGTTCGCGGCCGTTTTTATTTTTCATTCCATCGTCAAGCGCGCGCACTACAATCCACGTCACGGGTGCGACGGCCGCCTCCCGATGCGCCCTTTCCCCAGTCAATCTTGCACGACGCCGCGCCAGCGCCGACGCGCCGGCACGGCTCATTCCAGGAGACAACGATGCAAGTTCAACCGTACCTGACGTTCTACGGTCGTGCCGACGAAGCCCTTCAGTTCTACGAAAAGGCACTCGGCGCGAAGACGATGTTCAAGATGCACTTCAAGGACGCTCCGCCGAATCCCGATTACCCGATGTCGCCGGAGATGAGCGACAAGGTGATGCACGCGAGCTTCACGATCGGCGACTCGATGATCATGTGCTCGGACGGCGATTGCAGCCAGCCGGCGGGCGCCGCGCACGCCGGCTATTCGCTGTCGCTGAACCCGGCGACGGTCGAGGAAGGCCAGAAGCTGTTCGATGCGCTCGCCGACGGCGGCGAAGTGACGATGCCGTTCGGCAAGACGTTCTGGGCGCTCGGCTTCGGGATGGCGAAGGATCGCTTCGGCGTGCACTGGATGGTCAACGTCGAGGATCTGTCGCAGCGCGAGGAGCTCGCGAAACGCGCGCAGGGCTGACGCAAAGGAAACGCCCGCCACCTTGCGGTGGCGGGCGTTTTCGTTGCCGGGCAGCCGGCAATGCGTCGTGCGCGGCACGCGGCCGCGCACGACCCGTATCAGCTCTCGACGACGTCGAGATAATCCTCCGGCCGCGTGCGATCCTCCGCATGCGCCATGCCGATCACGCGCACCAGCACGCTCACGACCACCGACACCACCAGGTTCACGATCAGCGACCACACGGCCGCGTAGCCGGGAATCGCGAGGCCGAACAGGTGGATCGTGAAGATCGAACTCGCCAGCTTCAGCGAGACCGCCATCCACGTGCCGCAGATGATGCCGGCCGCCCAGCCGGCCAGCAGGCCGCGATGGTCGAGCACGCGCGTGTACAGGCCGAGCACGATCGCCGGCAGCGTCTGGATGATCCAGATCCCGCCGAGCAGCTGCAGCTGGATCGCGTAGGTCAGCGGCAGCCCGAGGATGAACGCCACCGCGCCGACCTTCACGATCAGCGACACGAGTTTCGCGACGTGCGTCTCCTGGTCGTGCGACATGTTGCGGTTCACGAACTCGCGGTGGATGTTGCGCGTGTACAGGTTCGCGGCCGCGATCGACATGATCGCCGCCGGCACCAGTGCACCGATGCCGATCGCCGCGAACGCGACGCCGACGAACCACGACGGGAAGTACTCGAGGAAGAGCGCGGGCACCGCGAAGTTCGGGCCGAACGCCTTGAAGTACGGCGCGTACTGCGGCATGTCCTTCACGCCGGAGGCGAGCGCCATGTAGCCGAGCAGCGCGAGCAGGCCGAGCACGAACGAGTACGCGGGCAGCATCGCCATGTTGCGGCGGATCGAGTTGCCCGACGACGACGACAGGATCGCCGTGACCGAGTGCGGATACAGGAACAGCGCGAGCGCCGAGCCGATCGCGAGCGTCGCGTATGCGCTGTAGCCGTTCAGGCTCATCGCGTCGGGCGCCTTCAGCAGCAGCTTCGCGGGCGGCACGGCGGAGAAGATGTGCCCGAAGCCGCCGAGCTTCGCGGGGATCACGATGACCGCGGCGGCGATCGTGACGTAGATCAGCACGTCCTTCACGATCGCGATCATCGCGGGGGCGCGCAGCCCCGACGTGTACGTGTAGGCGGCGAGGATCGCGAACGCGATGATCAGCGGCAGGTCGCCGACGAAGCCGGTCGTGTCGAAGCCGAGCGCGCCGATCACCACCTCGATGCCGACGAGCTGCAGCGCGATGTACGGCATCGTCGCGACGATGCCCGTCACCGCGATCGCCAGCGCGAGCATCCGGCTGCCGTAGCGCGCGTTGACGAAGTCGGCGGCCGTCACGTAGCCGTGCCGCTTCGCGATGCTCCACAGTTTCGGGAACACGACGAACGCGAACGGATAGATCAGGATCGTGTACGGCAGCGCGAAGAAGCCCATCGCGCCGGCGCCGAACACGAGCGCGGGCACCGCGACGAACGTATAGGCCGTGTAGAGGTCGCCGCCGAGCAGGAACCACGTGACGATCGTGCCGAAGCGACGTCCGCCGAGGCCCCATTCGTCGAGATGAGCGAGATCGCCGCGCCGCCAGTTCGCGGCCAGGAAACCGATGATCGTGACGCCGATGAACAGCAGGACGAAGACGAAGGTTGCGCCGAGATTCATTGCGCACCTCCTTGCGTACCGCTCGCCTTCCACGCGTTCTTGGTCTTGAAGTACACGAACGCGGTGATCACCGCGCTGATGAAGACCCAGAGCAACTGGTACCAGTAGAAAAACGGAAAACCGAACCATTGCGGTTCGATCTTGCTGTACGACGGCACCCAGACCATCGCGATCAACGGCAGTACCAGCAGCCAGAGCCAGCGCTTCGCGGCCCGGTTGGCGTCGGCATCGTGAGCCATGACGTCTCCTCTTCTATCCCGGTTATCGATCTTGTTGAGCGGGTACGGCACCGAGAGGAGCGGCGAAACGGGTAGGCTGCGGCTCCCCTGGCTTCGCGCCAGTATAGGAGCCGCGAGTACGCGGTCAAGCAGGGGCGAACCCGAGGTGATCCGCCCCTTGTCACGCGGATGCGCCGGCCTGCGCCGGTGCGTCCGGCGTCAGATCGCGAACGCGGTGTCGCGTGCGCCGTCCGTTGCTTTCAAAGCTTTCACCCACTTGCGCGCGGGCAGCTTGAGCGTGTCCTCGATCAGCTTCGCGCGGGCGTCGAGCTGGGCGAACGGCACGTCGAGCGCGGGGCCCGAAAACGCGATCGCGATGCGGTTGCCGTCGTGCACTTCGGGCAGCGCGATCACGCGGTGGTCGAACGCCGCATTCAGGTGCTTCATGTTGCGCACGAAGCTCGGATGATCGCCGAACAGGTTGATCGTCGCGATGCCGGCATCGGCGAGGCAGCCGCGCACCGCGCGGTAGAACGCGACGCTGTCGAGCACGGGGCCGCGCGCGGTCGCGTCGTACAGGTCGATCTGGATCGCGCCCGCCGTGCCGCGGTTGGCCGGGTCGTTGACGAAGTCCCATGCGTCGGCTTCGTGCACCGCGAGGCGCGCGTCGTCGGGCGGCAGCGCGAACATCGTGCGCGCGGCGACGATCACGGCCGGGTTCAGCTCGACGGCCTCGACCTTCGCGTGCGGCAGGAAACGATGCGAGAACTTGGTCAGCGCGCCGGTGCCGAGCCCGAGCTGGACGATCCGCTCCGGCGTTTCGAGGAACAGCAGCCAGGCCATCATCTGCTGCGCGTATTCGAGCTCGATATGCAGCGGCTTCGAGATCCGCATCGCGCCCTGCACCCACTCGGTCCCGAAGTGCAGGAAGCGCACGCCGCCTTCTTCGGAGAACGTCACGGGCGCGAAACGCGGCTTGCGCGGCGCTTCGAGCACCGGCACGTCGTCGTGTTCGTCGATGTCCGGGCGGCGCTTCACGCGCGGCGGCTGGAGTTTTTCGGAGCCGTTGTAGGCGGACGGCTTGCGTTGCTTGAACGCGCGTGCCTCGGCGGACGCGCGCTTGATCAGTCGGGTCATGATGGTTGAATCTCGCTGGGTGACGCTGGATGAGCGGACGAGAGGATAGCATTGGTGGGAGGCGGAGGCCGCCGACGCGTGCCCCGCCACACGTGACGTCGAATCCCGTCGGCGCTACGCTGCATTCGCGGACCCACAGGAGAGCGCATGACCTCGCACGACAAGAAGATCTGGTTTCCGGCGAAGCGCTACGGCTGGGGATGGGGATTGCCGGTCGCGTGACAGGGCTGGGTCGTGCTGCTGCTGTTCGCGATCAGCGTCGTCGCGAGTGCATGGCTCGTGCCGCCGCATCGGTCGCCGGTGGCGTACGGGGCATGCCTCGTGGTGCTGGTCGCGCTGCTGACTGCGGTGTGCTGGCTCAAGGGCGAGAAGCCCCGGTGGCGATGGGGCAACGACGATTGAGCTGACACATCGAAGTCGTTTTTGCTGCCTGACGACCGCGCATCGTACGGCAGCGCATGCAGCGTCGGCTCGCCGCGCACCGTGCCCGGCAACCGCCGGAACGGGACGCCATTTTGTTCAGTTTGACACCGGCGTTGACCAGACAGCATGCTGGTGCCGCGCATGCATTTTCTTTCGACGGGACCGGTTGCGCCGTAACGTCATCGAAGCCTGCCAATATCCGCTCTGGCCATACCTGCTCCATTACACGGGATTTCGTAAGCATGAGTCACATCCACTTCATTGGCGGGGAAAAAGGCGGCGTCGGCAAATCGCTCGCGGCCCGCGTGCTGGCCCAGTATTTCATCGATCGGAGCATGCCCTTCGTGGGCTTCGATACCGACCGATCGCACGGCGCGCTCCTGCGGTTCTATGCCGATTTTGCCGCGCCCGCCGTGCTCGACCAGCATGACAGCCTCGATCCGGTCATGGAATCGGCGCTCGAGGATCCGCAACGGCGCATACTGGTGGATCTCGCGGCCCAGACGCGGCAGTCGCTCGCCAAGTGGCTCGACGATTCGGACGTAGTCGACTTCGCCGAGGAACACGGCCTCACGCTGACGTGGTGGCACGTGATGGACACTGGCCGCGATTCGGTCGATCTGCTGCGGCAATGGCTCGACGAATTCGGCGGACGAATCAAGCTGGTGCTCGTGCTGAATGAAGTCCGCGGCGATCGCTTCGAGATTCTGGAGGCCTCCGGCGAACGCGAGCGGGCCGAAGCCCTTGGCGCCAGCGTGATTACGCTGCGCCGCCTGCCCGATACGACCATGCAGAAGATCGATCGGCAAAGCGCGAGCTTCTGGGCGGCGGTCAATCATCCGGACCGCGCCGCCACGGGGCTCGGCTTGCTGGAGCGGCAGCGCGTCAAGGTCTGGCTGCATCGTACTTACGAGGAGCTGGGCACGCTCGCCCTGTAGCACGGGCCCGTGACGGCGCGGAATGTGCGGCGGTTGGGTTGGCATGGCTCATACCGGGAAAACTTGGAGGCTCGATGGCCGATCACGACAGACTGCATCCACTCCGTCCGTTCCTGAAAAACTGGGTTTGGGAGCACGGTCGAATCGGGACGCGCTATCTGGACTGCGTGGATGGCGAAATCAAGTTCGACGAAGGCAAGAAATCGCATTTCGCCGCCGAGCAATATACCTACGTGCCGCTGGGCAAGAACGCTGAGGACGACACGCCCGCGGAGGGCCCCGCGATCCACGATGCCGGACTTGCCCGCTTTTTGCGGGCGGCTCAGTTGGGCACGCCCGGGGAAGCCGGTTCCGTGGCGGAGGTTCAGCGCGCCGTGCAGGATTGCGTGGAGATCGGCCTGTTCAGCGCGTATCAACGGGAGGCTCGCCAGGCACGGGCCCGCTACGCGCAGGAACCGATGTTCGAGGACGAGATCCGCGCGGCGGTCGTCGACGACATCCGGCGAATTTACGTCGGCATGCGAGAACAGCTGGCGCTGTACGATTTCAGTGTGCTCTACGGCTTGCCCACGCCGCTGCTGATCAGCGACACACCGTTCATCGACTGGCGCGTGATAGCCAGTCCGGCACTGCCGTTCGTCTCGCTTCCGCTGGGACCTTACTGCCTGCTGGTAGGCGCGCCGTCGGGCAGAAGTAGCCGAATCGGCCCGGTGGTCTGGAAGGCCGCTGCCGCGCTGGGGCCGTTGAAGGACCACAACCGCCGGATCGAGGAGCACGCACGGCTGTGGCTGGTGGCGACCACCGATGATCAACTCGTGGCGGCACAAAGTCGCATCGTCTCGGCCACGGGCACCAGGCAAGGCGAGGCGAAGCCTTGACCGGTAGCGTCGAGTGGCGGCGCGATCGCATCAGGTCCGGTTTGTCCTGTTGCCGCTCCCGCCCCTGCAACCGCTCACCGTGGCCATCACCAACGTCTCGCGATATCCCTGCTATCTAGATCCGCCGAACGGTCGCTCATCGAGCTTAAATTTGGCTCGATCGTGCTAAATTTTGGCTCGATCGTGCTAATATCACGGCTTATGACAAAGCTCGGCGACGCCCTCTTTTCCAACGCACAGCAACCCATTCTGGCCTGCCTGTTTGGGCAGCCCGAACAGTGGTTTCACGTCAAAGAGTTGATCCGGCTGACCGGTCTCGGTAGTGCCAGCGTCCAGCGCGAACTGAATCGTCTCGAAAAAGGTGGCCTCATCGAAACTCGACGCATCGCCAAT
>NZ_BCPP01000206.1:0-8325 GCF_016586125.1 Burkholderia sp. E168m23 | reverse complement strand
GGCGCTCGTCGACCTCGCGCAGCAGCAGCGCGCGCTGCGGGCTCGCGAGTTCGGCCGCGCCGGTCGGCGTCGGCGCGCGCAGGTCGGCCGCGAAGTCGGCGATCGTGAAATCGGTTTCGTGCCCGACGCCGCTGACGACCGGCAGCTCGCTCGCCGCGATCGCGCGCGCCAGCGCTTCGTCGTTGAACGACCACAGATCCTCGATCGAGCCGCCGCCGCGACAGACCAGCAGCACGTCTACCTCGCGCCGCGCATTCGCGGTCGCCACGGCCGCGACGAGCTTTTCGGCGGAACCGGCGCCCTGCACGGGGGCCGGATAGACGATCACCGGAATATGCGGCGCGCGCCGGGCGAGCGTGGTCAGCACGTCGCGCAGCGCGGCGGCCTGCAGCGACGTGACGATGCCGATCGCGCGCGGGTGCGCCGGCAGCGGCCGCTTGCGCTCGGGGGCGAACAGGCCCTCGGCCTCGAGCTGCGCCTTCAGCCGCAGGAATGCCTCGTACAGGCGCCCCTGCCCGGTGCGCCGCACGGCTTCGACGTTGAGCTGCACTTCGCCGCGCGGCTCGTACATCGTGACGACCGCGCGCACCTCGATGCGGTCGCCTTCGCGCGGCGTGAATTCCGCATACTGGGCGCGGCCACGGAACATCACGCAGCGCATCTGCGCCTGCTGGTCCTTGATCGAGAAATACCAGTGGCCGCTCGCGGCGCGCGTGAAATTCGACACTTCGCCGGAAATCCATAACAGCGGAAACGAGCGCTCGAGCATCGTCGAAATCGCACGATTGAGCGCCGAAACGGGAATCACTTCGTCGCCGCCGCGGGTGGTGCCGGGGGCGGAAAAAGGGGAATCGGAAAGCATGGGCGGTCGGATGAATGCTGGCGGCGTCACGATAGTCCGACACGCGCGCGGCGTCCAGCGCCGCCGTATTCGCCGTCGCGCACGGAAGGTGTCCACACTCTGGCATTCGTCCGCGTAAAACGCTCGGAAACCGCTAAAAAAACCAGACGATTCTCGGTAACGCCTTGATTTTTATAATTTTTTAAACCTTTCAGAATGATTCTCATCCGATTCGAGGCCCGCCGGACGGGCGTTTGAGACAATCGACGGGGGAGTTTTTCACAGAGTTATCCACAGGGCGCCGCGATCCGGCCCCGCACGCTGCGGCGGCCGGTCGCGCTTGCCGCGCCGGCGTGCGGCGCGCTAGAGTGCCGCCTTCCACGGACCCTGCGGCATGCGCCGCCCAACGGAGAATCCGCCTTGACGAATCCGTCCCTCGCCGCGGCGCACGACGCGCCGCGGCCGACCCGATGAGCGCGCCCGGCGGCCCGCTCGCGCGACTCGAAGCGCGCCTCACACGCGAATGGCAGCGGCGCGGCGCGCTCGCGTGGGCGCTCACGCCGTTCGCCTGCGTGTTCGGCCTGTGCGCGGCGCTGCGGCGCACCGCTTACGCGCAGGGCTGGAAGCAGCCGGTCGACGTCGGCGTGCCGGTGGTCGTGGTCGGCAACGTGACCGTCGGCGGCACCGGCAAGACGCCGACCGTGATCGCGCTCGTCGACGCGCTGCGCGCGGCCGGCTTCACGCCCGGCGTCGTGTCGCGCGGCTACGGCGCGAACGTGAAGGCGCCCACCGCCGTCACGCCGGCGTCGCGCGCGGCCGCGGCCGGCGACGAACCGCTGCTGATCGCGCGCCGCACCGGCGCACCCGTGTGGGTGTGCCCCGACCGCGTCGCGGCCGCGCAGGCGCTGCGCGCCGCGCATCCGGACGTCGACGTGATCGTCAGCGACGACGGCCTGCAGCACTACCGCCTCGCGCGCACCGTCGAGCTGGTCGTATTCGACCACCGGCTCGGCGGCAACGGCTTCCTGCTGCCGGCCGGCCCGCTGCGCGAGCCGCTGTCGCGGCACCGCGACGCGACGCTCGTCAACGATCCGTACAGCGGCGCGCTGCCGCCGTGGCCCGACACCTACGCGCTCGCGCTGACGCCGGGCGCCGCTTGGCACCTCGACCAGCCCGCGCTACGCCGCCCGCTGTCGCAATTCGCGCACGAACGCGTGCTCGCCGCGGCCGGCATCGGCGCGCCGGAACGCTTCTTCGCGACGCTGCGCGCGGCCGGTCTCGCGCCGGCGACCCGCGCGCTGCCCGACCATTACGCGTTCGCCGACAATCCGTTCGTCGACGATGCCGTCGATGCGATCCTGATCACCGAGAAGGATGCAGTAAAATTGGGCGCTTCCTGGCGCGACGCCCGACTGTGGGTAGTCCCCGTCGAAGCCGCGCTCGACCCTCGCCTCATTGCCCTCGTTGTGGAGAAACTCCGTGGACGCTCGCCTGCTTGAAATCATTGTGTGCCCTATCTGCAAAGGCCCGCTCCACTACGACCGTGCCGCGCAGGAACTGATCTGCAACGCGGACAAGCTCGCGTACCCGATCCGCGACGGCATCCCCGTGATGCTGGTCGACGAAGCGCGCCAGACCGTCGAAGGCACGCCGGTCGATCCGGCCGGCCGCTGAACCGCCGCGCCGCTCGCCCGGCGCCCCGTTCGACACCGTGACGGCCCGGCCCCGGCCGGGCTGCCGCACTCGCCGGGCGCCCGGCTTCCGGCGTCGCCCGCCCCGTTCTTCCCAGCGCTCCCCTGATGACTCACCCGCCCCCCTTCATCGCCGTCATTCCCGCCCGGCTCGCGTCGACGCGGCTCCCGAACAAGCCGCTCGCCGATCTCGGCGGCAAGCCGATGGTCGTGCGTGTCGCCGAGCGCGCGCGCGAAGCGGGCGCGCAACAGGTGCTCGTCGCGTCCGACGCGCAGAGCGTGCTCGACGCGGCGCGCGATCACGGCTTCGAAGCGGTGCTCACGCGCGCCGACCATCCGTCCGGCACCGACCGGCTCGCGGAAGTCGCGGCGGCCTTCGGCTGGCGCGACGACACCGTCGTCGTCAACGTGCAGGGCGACGAGCCGCTGATCGACCCCGTGCTCGTGCGCGACGTAGCGTCGCACCTGGCCGCGCATCCGGCGTGCGCGATCGCGACCGCCGCTCACCCGATCCACGACGCGGCCGACGTGTTCAATCCGAACGTCGTGAAGGTCGCGCTCGACGCGCAGAGCGTCGCGCTGTACTTCTCGCGCGCGCCGATTCCGTGGAGCCGCGACGCGTACCAGCCGCACTGGCCCGACGTCGCGGCCATGCCTGCACCGGCTTTCCCGGTCTATCGGCACATCGGCCTCTATGCGTATCGCGCGCGTTTCCTGCGCACCTATCCGTCGCTCGCGCAGGCGCCAATCGAACAGGCCGAGCAGCTCGAACAGTTGCGCGCGCTGTGGCACGGCGAGCGCATCGCGGTGCTGATCACCGAATCCGCGCCCGAAGCCGGCATCGATACGCCGGCCGATCTCGCGCGCGTGCAGGCCCTTTTTCAGCCGGGTTCAAAATAACCCGTGGCATAATCAGGCGATTGTGCGAGCCGTCCGCGACCAGCGCGTCCTCGCTTGACCCCGCCCGTGGCCCTGCCGGCAGCCGCGCGTCGCCTCGGCCGACGCGCCGCATCAGACCGGTCCGCCATGCGCCGGGCGAGCCCCGCGCCCGCTGTCGCCGACGCCTTTGTGTCTCGCCACACGAATCTACATACTTGGAGATATCACCATGCGTTTGATCCTGTTGGGCGCGCCCGGCGCGGGAAAGGGCACCCAGGCAAACTTCATCAAGGAAAAATTCGGCATTCCGCAAATCTCGACGGGCGACATGCTGCGCGCGGCCGTCAAGGCCGGCACGCCGCTCGGCGTCGAGGCGAAGGGTTACATGGATGCCGGCAAGCTCGTGCCGGACGCGCTGATCATCGGCCTGGTCAAGGAGCGCCTGAAGGAATCCGACTGCGCGAACGGTTATCTGTTCGACGGCTTTCCGCGCACGATCGCGCAGGCTGACGCAATGAAGGAAGCCGGCGTCGCGATCGACTACGTGCTCGAGATCGACGTCCCGTTCTCGGAAATCATCGAGCGCATGAGCGGCCGCCGCACGCACCCGGCATCGGGCCGCACGTACCACGTCAAGTTCAACCCGCCGAAGGTCGAAGGTCACGACGACGTGACGGGCGAACCGCTGATCCAGCGCGACGACGACAAGGAAGAAACTGTCAAAAAGCGTCTCGAAGTGTACGAAGCGCAGACCAAGCCGCTGATCACGTACTACGGCGACTGGGCACAGCGCGGCGAGGAAAACGGTCTGAAGGCGCCGCAGTATCGCAAGATCTCGGGCCTGGGCACCGTCGACGAAATCCGCGAGCGCGCGTTCGACGCGCTGAAGTAAGCAGCGCGTCGCGCACCCGCAAGCCGCCCGGTCCGGGCGGCTTTTTTTTCGCCTGTCACGCTTTGCACGCCCCTGCGGCAAGCGCGCAAGAAAAACGCCCGCGATGCGGGCGTTTTTTCCGTGTCCAAGAAGCAGCGCGCTGGCGGCTCAATCCTCGCCGTCGCGCTGCATCCGTTGCCGCAATTCGCTGACCTGCGACTCGACGACGGTCGCGTCTTCCGCCTCGGGCCGCTCGCCGAGATACTGCTCGAGATCCTCGAGCGCGGGGCGCAGGTAGTCGAGCCGCGCATACGCGAAGCCGCGGTCGCGCACCTCGTCGAGCTGCTCGGGCAGCAGGATCACGAGCCGCTGCTGCACCGCGAGCAGCCGCTGCCAGCGCTCCGTCTGCAGATAGATCGTCTTCAGGTTGCGCAGCATCCGCGCGATGATCTCGCGGCTCGTCGCGGGCTGCAGCAGCGCGCGCAACGCGCTGTCGACCGCCCCCGCCGCCCGCGCGACGTACGGCTCGAGCATCTCGACCATCTCGGCTTCGGACAGCGAATGGCCGTTGGTCGGATCGATGATCAGGTCGCCATCCGGCAGCGTCACGCGCAGCAGGAAATGGCCGGGGAACGATACGCCGCGCGCCGGCACGCCGATCTGCTCGGCGAGCTCCAGGTACAGCACCGACAGCGAGATCGGAATCCCGCGCCGCCGCTTCAGCACGGCATTCAGGTGGCTGTTATCGGGGTCGTAGTAATCGTTGTGATTGCACGCGAAGCCGAGCTCGCGAAAGAAGAAGTCGTTCAGCGCGGCGACGCGGCCCTTCAGGTCGGTATCGTCGGCGAGCCGCCGGCGCAGCCGCGCCGCCAGCATGTCGAGTTCGGCCAGCGTGCCCTGCAGGTCGAGGTCGGGATACGCGTCCTGCGCCAGCGACAGCGCGGCTTCCGTGACGGGCAGACTGTCGTCGTCCGCCACGAGCGTGCTGAAGTAGTCGAGGACGCGGGTCATTGCGGTCGTCACTTGGCGCGCCTTCTGAAGTAAGCGTATTTGAAGCCCATCACCCACAACATACCGAAATATAGTGCAGCAAACAGCACGAGGCACGCAGCCATCAGCGCAATGCGATCGAGCGGCTGCGCGCGCATGCCGGTCCAGTCGAAACTGATCGCGCACCAGTGCATCAGGCCCGCGAGCACGAGCGCCGCGCCGACGAGCTGCACGAAAAAGCGCAGCCAGCCCGGCGACGGCTGGTAGATGCCGCGCTTGCGCAGCCCGAGGAACAGCAGCAGCGAATTCAGGCACGCGCCGACGCCGATGCTCAGCGTGAGGCCCGCGTGGCCGATCAGCGGCACGAACACGTAGTTCGACAGCTGCGTGACGATCAGCACGCCGATCGCGATCTTCACGGGCGTCTTGATGTCCTGCTTCGCATAGAAGCCCGGCGCGAGGATCTTGATCAGGATGATGCCGACGAGGCCGATCCCGTAGGTCGCGAGCGCGCGCGCGACCATCGTGACGGTATGCGCGTCGAACTTGCCGTAGTTGAACAGCGTCGCGGTGAGCGGTGTCGCGAAGAAGAACAGCGCGAGCGCGCTCGGCGCCGCGAGCAGGAACGTGACGCGCAGCCCCCAGTCGAGCAGCGCCGAATATTCGTGCGAATCGGCGTCGACGTGCGCCTTCGACAGGCTCGGCAGCAGGATCGTGCCGAGCGCGACGCCGAGCAGCGCCGTCGGGAACTCCATCAGGCGGTCGGCGTAGTTGATCCACGACACGGCGCCCTGCCCGAGCCGCGACGCGATGTTGGTGTTGATGATCAGCGACAGTTGCGCGACGGACACCGCGAACGTGGCAGGCACCATCTTCGCGAGCACGCGCTTCACGCCCGGATGACGCAGCGCGCGCAGCGGGTTCAGGCCGATCAGCGGCACCATGTCGATCTTCTTCAGGCCCGGCAACTGCACGAGAAACTGCAGCACGCCGCCGACGATGACCGCCCACGCGAGCGCGTAGACCGGCACCTTCAGGTGCGGCGCGACGAACACGGCCGCGGCGATGAACGCGACGTTGAGCAGCACCGGCGCGAACGCGGGCAGCGAGAAGCTCTTGTACGTGTTCAGCACGCCCGACGCGAGCGTGGTCAGCGAAATGAACACGATGTACGGGAACATGATCCGCGTCATCGTGACCGCGAGCGGAAACGCCTGGCCGTCGCTGTGCAGGCCGGACGCGACCGCGAACACGACCCACGACGCGCCCGCGATCCCGACGACCGACAGCACGGCCAGCGCCCACGCGAGCACGGTGGACATCGCGTCGACGAGCGCCTTCGTCGCATCGTGCCCCTGTTGGTTCTTGAACTCGGCGAGGATCGGCACGAACGCCTGCGAGAACGCGCCTTCGGCGGACAGGCGGCGCAGCAGGTTCGGGATACGGAAGGCGACGTAGAACGCGTCGGTGTATTGACTGGCGCCGAACGCACGGGCGATCAGCGTCTCGCGGGCCAGTCCGGTCACGCGCGACAGCAGCGTGAAGCCGCTGACCGTCAGCAGGGCTCGGAATAGATTCATGGGGCGCTTATTATACGGACGTTGCGCGACCCGGCCACCGGCCGATGCCGAAAAGCGCACCGGCCGCCCGCGGCTCCATCCGGCCGGCATCACGTTGAACTTGCCACTCGCTTGATTTTGTTGCTATAATCGCCGGTTTCTGGGCTCGTACATGCACGGCAACTGCCGTTTTCATGTCCCGGCCTCGGTTAAAATCACCGTTTTTTTATGCGCCCCTGGGCAATCGTTCTCAGGGGACGGATCGAAAAGCAGCGCTTGGCCGTCAGGCTCCAAGCTCTGGAAACAGGACAGGATAAGGAACCGTCATGGCTAACTCCGCACAAGCACGCAAGCGCGCCCGCCAGGCCGCGAAGGCAAACTCGCACAACTCGGCGCTGCGCTCGAAATTCCGTACCGCGATCAAGTCGGTTCGCAAGGCTGTTGAAGCCGGCGACCAGGCAAAGGCTGCCGAGCTGTTCAAGGCTGCCGTGAAGACGATCGACACGATCGCCGACAAGAAGATCGTTCACAAGAACAAGGCCGCTCGCAGCAAGAGCCGCCTGGCCGCAGCCGTCAAGGGCCTGCAGGCAGCAGCGTAACTCCGGTGCGCCCGCTCAGGCGGGCGTTCCTGTTTCCTGCGATCACGAAAAAGCCCGCCTAGGCGGGCTTTTTTGTCGCCTGCCGCCTGCGCATCACGCGCGGCGGCGGCAGTTGCCCGGGCGGACGCAACCCGCGCCCTCGCCCGTCGGCATCACTCACTTCTTCGTGTTGTAGTCCGGCAATTCGCACGCCTCGGTCACGACGAGGTTGTTGTCCTTCGCGAAATTCAGCACGAAATCGAAAGCCATCGGCTCGATGTCGCGCAACCGCGAATCGAGGATCACGCATTTCAGGTCGCCGAGCATCGTCGGGCGCACGTACAGCGAATACTTGAGTCGCGCATTCGGCCCGCTCGCCCCCGGCCCGAAGCAGGCCATCACACCGGCCAGACGTTCCGACCAGTCGCTCGGGCGAAACTTTTTCCCGTCTTTCGTGATGCCCTGGATGAAAAATTCGGTCGGAGGGGTTTCAGCCATGTGGTTACCCAAGTGACGGCCCGGCGATGTCCAGGCAACGGCGCCTGGATACGCGAACACAAAGCTGGAGAGGCGGCGGCACGAGCCGATCGATATCCCGAAAACGGGGCGTCGATGCGCGCCGCCGGTGGACTGCACCGGATGTGTGCAGCGCACGGCTTGTGTCCGGCAGAGCGCGAAAAGCCTTGCCTGCCGGGCTGGAGAAAACTTTCGAATTATACCGCAGCGCGCCATCGCGCGTCGTCCCGACGGCCCTCTTCCCGCACCGCGGATCGGGCGCGGCGATCCTGCCCCGCGTCGTTCCACGGCTCGTCAAAGCACAGAAAATCCTTTATGCTGCTTTGAGTTATCCACACCCGACGGCGGCGCCGTCCGGCCTCGCGGCCGGGTGAGACCGCCGTATTTCGTTTCATGACCG
>NZ_BCPP01000205.1:0-8382 GCF_016586125.1 Burkholderia sp. E168m23 | reverse complement strand
TGCGGGACCGATTGCTTCGCAGTGGCGCTTGCGCGCGGCCGGACGGCCAGGCCGACGAGACGTGGGGGGCAGCCGGAACGGCGCGCTCGCGACTGGTACAGAAGCGGATGGCCCGGCGCGGCGAAGTGGCCGCATACTGGCCGGAGCTGGCCGGCCTGCGAGCAGGGGCATCGACCGATCCTCGATCGACGAACGCGGACCACGGACCACGGAGATCACCATGAACAAGCTGTTGCCGATGACGATCGCGTTGCTTGCCGGGAGCGGCATCGGGGCGGCGCCGCTCCATGCCGCCGGCGCGATGGACGCGCCGCCGTGCAGCGCCGCGCATGCGGCGGATCGGGCCGGCGGGAACGGCGCGATGCCGGGCACCTCGGTCCGCAGCTTCTCGACCGCCGGTTGTTCGGGCGCGGTATTGCAGGGCGACCGGGCTACTGCGACGGTCGACGGCGACAGGATCGAGTTGCGCGACGGCGTCGTCTATGTGAACGGGCGATCCTATGGCGCGGTCGCGCCGGCGCAGACGGTCGAATACGAGGCCGCGCGCGACCGGCGCACGTTGAAGGTCGACGGAAAAGTCCGCACGCCGCAGCGCTGAGGCGGATCGCGTGTGCCGGAAAACCGGATGACGGTTGTCATTGCAGCGGTTTTTGACGCGCGATGCTCGAACGAACGCGATGACATTTTTCCGCAACGCGCGGCATTGATCCGCTTCCCGAAGCCGGCGCCACGACGCGCCGGTCCGGGCGCGACTCAGGACGTGGCGACCGCCGCCACCGCCTCGGCCGGGCTGCCCGGCGGCTGGCCGGTTTGCCGGCGCGATCGGCCCGAGCTGAGGTACGCGGCGATCGAATCCTGCGTGATCTCGCCGAGCCACGCACCGTCGGGGTCGAGCACCGGCATCCATGACACACTGTATTGATACATCTTCGACAGCACGATGCGCAGGTTGTCGTCCGCCGCGACGCCGGCCGGGAACGGCGTCACGCGTTCGCCGCACACGCCGCCGCCGTCGGTGCGTGCCGCGCGGCGCGTCACGTAGCCGAGCGCCCGGCCCGCGTCGTCGAGCACGGTCAGATAGCGGCAGTCGGTTTCGTCCATGACCGCCAAGGCATGCGCGAGTGGCGTATCGACGCGCGCCGTTTCGGGTTGCGTGGCGGCGTCGCCGGCCTTCACGAGCAGCAGGCGCTTGAGCGTGCTGTCCTGGCCGACGAACTGCGCGACGAACTCGTCGCGCGGGCGCGCCAGCAGCGTGTCGGGGTGATCGTACTGCACGAGCTGGCCGCGCCGGAACACGGCGATGCGATCGCCCAGCTTGATCGCTTCGTCGATGTCGTGGCTCACCATGATCACGGTCTTGTTCAGTTGCCGCTGCATCTGGAAGAACTCGTTCTGGATCGATTCGCGGTTGATCGGATCGACCGCGCCGAACGGCTCGTCCATCAGCAGCACGGGCGGATCGGCGGCCAGCGCGCGAATCACGCCGATGCGCTGCTGCTGCCCGCCCGACAGCTCGCGCGGATAGCGTTTCAGGTACAGCTTCGGGTCGAGCGCGACCATCGACATCAGGTCGCGCGCGCGTTCGGCGCAGCGCTTCTTGCCCCAGCCGAGCAGGCGCGGCACGACGGTGATGTTTTCCTCGATCGTCATGTTCGGAAACAGCCCGATCTGCTGGATCACGTAGCCTATGTGACGCCGCAGGTCGACTTCATTGAGTTGCGCCGTATCCTCGCCGTTGATGAGCACGCGGCCCGAGGTCGCGGCGATCAGCCGGTTGATCATCTTGAGCGTGGTGGTCTTGCCGCAGCCCGACGGGCCGAGGAACACGCAGATTTCCCCTTCGGGCACCGACAGGCTCACGGAGTCCACCGCGCGTACGGCCTGGCCGTCCTTGCGCGTGAAGGTCTTGGTCAGTTTGTCGAGTTCGATCATGTCTTCTGCACTCCCTTCGGTGTCAATGCACGTTGCAGCATCTGCAGCAGCCGGTCGGCGACGATCGCGAGCAGGCTCACGAGCACCGCGCCCACCAGCAGTTTCATCATGCTGCTCTGTCCGATCGCACGCAGGATCAGCGTGCCGAGGCCGCCCGCGCCGATCACGGCGGCGATCGTCATCACGCCGATGTTCATCACGACCGCGGTGCGCACGCCCGCGAGAATCACGGGCACCGCCAGCGGCAGCTCGACGAGGCGCAGGCGCTGCCACGACGTCATGCCGATGCCGGTGCCGGCTTCCTTGATTCCCCCATCCACGTTGTGCAACGCGAGGTACGTGTTGCGCATGATCGGCAGCAGCGAGTAGAGGAACACGGCGGTGATCGCGGGTGCGGCGCCGATACCCTGGCCGAAGCGCGAGAACAACGGGATCATCAGGCCGAACAGCGCGATGGACGGCAGCGTGAGCACGAGCGTGGCAATGCCGAGCAGCGGCCCGGCGAGCCAGTCGTGGCGATTGATCAGGATGCCGAGCGGTACGCCGGCGACGATCGCGCAGCCCACGGCGATCGCGACGAGCCACATGTGCTGCAGCGTGAGCTGCAGCAGCTCGGGCCAGCTCGAAGCGAGATAGTCGAATACGCTCATCGGTTGCTCCTTCAAGGTAGCGGGTGGGTGCGCAGGAATTCGTCGGCGACGTCGCGCGGCGATTTGCCGTCGAGGTCGACCGCCTTGGCCATCGCCTGCATCGCGTCGTTGTCGAGCGCGGCCGACAGCGCGTTGAGCTGCGTCGCGAGCTTCGGGTTGTGCGCGAGCGTGCCCTGGCGCACCACGGGCGTCGCGTTGTACGGCGGGAAGAAGTGCCTGTCGTCCTCGAGCGGCACGATGCCGAAGCCCTTCACGCGTCCGTCGGTCGTGTAGACGAGGCCGATCTTCAACTGGTTGTTGTGCAGGGCCGTATAGACGAGCCCCGGGTCCATCTGTTTCAGTTGCGCGCGGCTGAACTGCATGCCGTAGGCGGCGAGCAGCGGCTTGAGGCCATCGGGGCGATTCGCGAATTCCGCGTCCATGCCGAACACGTAATGCTTCGCCGCCGGATCGGTCTTCAGGTGCTCGGCGAGCTGCGACACCGTCCGGATGCCGGTGGCCTGCGCGAGCTGGCTCGGCAGGCCGATCGCGTAGGTGTCGTTGAGCGGCGACGCGTCGAGCCACACGAGCCCGCGCGGCACGTCGAGCGCCTTGACGCGCCGGTACATTTCCTCGGGCGACAGCTTGTCCTGGATCTTGTTGTAGACGAGCGCCGCGGTACCCGTGTAATCCCACATCAGGTCGAACTGGCCGTTCTCCAGCGCGCTGCGGGCGAGCGTACTGCCGAGCCCGGCGCGGACTTCGACGTCGTAGCCGCGCGAGCGCAGATACTGCGACGTGAGTTCCGCGAGCACGTATTGCTCGGTGAAGTTCTTCGCGCCGAGCACGAGCTTCGCGGCGAATGCCGGCGTGCTGGCCGCGACGCACAGCGCACTGGCGGCGCACAGGCGTGCGAGCGATCGAAGGATGCGATGAAGCGTCATGCGGCACCTCCATGGCGTGCGAGCCAATGGCGGCTGCCGGCCGCGACGATGCCGTCCAGCACCAGTGCGAGGATCGCGGTGAGCGATGCGCCGAGCAGCAGCAGCGGCTGGTTGTCGAGGTAGATGCCGGGGAAGATCAGCGAGCCGAGGCTGTCCGCGCCGATCAGGTAAGCGAGTGGCGCCGTCCCGACGTTGATCGCGAGCGCGGTGCGCACGCCGCCGACGATGATCGGCAGTGCATTGGGCAGTTCCACGCGAACCAGCGACTGCCAGCCGGTCATGCCGATGCCCTTGGCGGCCTCGCGCAGCGCGGCCGGCACGTTCTTCATGCCTTCGTACGCATTGCGCGTGACGGGCAGCAGCGACGCGAGGAACAGCGCGACGATCGCGGGCACGTTGCCGATGCCGAAGATGCCGAGCGCGATGGCGAGCACCGCGAGCGACGGGATCGTGTTGCCGATGTTGAAGACCTGCATGAAGCGCTCGGCCTGATGCTGGAATCGCGGCCGGCTCAGCAGCACGCCGGCCGGCACGCCCACGGCGATGGCCAATGTCATCGAATAGACGACCAGCAGCATGTGCTGGCCCGCGTAGTAGGCGAGATCGTCCGCGCGCTGATGGAACGTTTCGGCGCCGATGCCGCGCGCCAATGCCCATCCCACGGCGATGATTGCTACCAGGCTGCCCACCAGCTGGACAGTGCGTCGAGTCATGAAGATACGCCTCCTCGATTCGGTGCGGCGCGCGCAGGCGCACGCCGCGATGACGCCGCATGGCGTCGCGATGGAAGTTCGTGATCCCGGCATGGCCGCGATTGAACTGACGGAAACAGTGCTGCCGGCTGCACCGAGGTGCGGCTGGCGGTCGGGTGAACGCAACGACGCGTTCGTCTGATTGTCAGGTTCAGCCCGGCGGCGCCGTAACGGCGAGGCGCGTTCGAGCAGGGCACCGTCTTGTGAAGACGGCATGGATGCGGGCGGCTGGAAGCCGACCGCTGGGGCCGGAGGCCCCTTTGACGTGGCGAAACGGATGCATGCGCAACGAAGTGCGAAATGACATCACGTTGCGCACGAGATCATGCGTTTTGTGATGAAGTTGACGCGAGTATAGAACAATCGATAAATCGCGTCTACCCGGGGGGCGATCGCGGCGATGCGTCGCCGGGAGCGCGGTAGCGAAGCGCTGCGTGCGTAAAAATTGATTCGAAGACCGAATCAGTTAGGTAAAACCGTCGTCGCGGCGCACGCGTGCCGATCACGTTGGTCGGCAGTCGCGCGATCGTCGGCGCGGTCTTCCCGCACACGCCGAGTGCCGCGCGATATTCGACGACTTCGATTCCCGCGACGCGCGTGAACGACGAATACCGCGCATCGGGTTCACGCGTCTGCGTCCGACTCCGAGCGCGGCGTCTTGCCGGTCCAGCGCCGATACGCATGACGGAAGCTGCGCGGCTCGCTGTAGCCGAGCCGCTCGGCGATCGCGGCGACCGTCAACGCGTGATCGTCGAGCAACCGCACGGCTTCGTCGCGACGCACGTCGTCGAGCAACGACTGGAACGTGATGCCGTCCTTGTCGAGCCGTCGACGCAGCGTGCGTTCGGTCAGATGCAGCGCGCCGGCGAGCGCCGTCATCGACTTGAAGCGCACGAGGTCGCGCGCCATCAACTCCTTCGCGCGATCGGCGAAGCGCGTGCCGACCGACGCGGCCCACTGCCGTTCGAGCACCTCGCACTGGCCGTGCAATGCATTGAAGCTGACTTCGTTCGCGAGACGCGGCGCCTCCGTGCCGTTCACGGACGTGAACACGAGCCGGTTGTCGGCCGCATTGAAGACGACCGGGCAGCCGAAGTGGCGCGCGTAGTCGGCCGCGTTGCGCGGCGTGCGGCGCGCGAGCTGCACCTGCTCGGGCCACACCGGCTTGCCGACGAGATCGGACACGATCAGGCGCAGGCTCGACAGGCACATGTCGGCCTGGAATATCTCGAGATCGGGCTCGCCGTTGTAGCGGCCGATGGTCACGCTCATGCCGCCGGCGTGCGCGTCGATGCGCACGTCGAAATACAGCCCCATGAACAGCGGAAACTGGCCCATGCAGCGGAACGCCTGCATCACGGAGCCGCTGATCAGCATCGCGTAGCCGGCGAGACCCAGCGTCGACACATGCAGCCGCGCGCCGATCGACAGCCCGATCGACGGTACGCCGCTGCAGCGCAGCAGGTTGCGGAAGCACCGTTGCTCCTGGCCGCGATTCACGTGCAGGTTCGGCGACGCGACTTCGTCCGCGCCCAGCCCGGTGCCTTCGAGCAGCGCGGCGCCGGCGATGTGCCGCACGCGGCACTCGTCCAGCGCGACCGCGATCGCATGGACCGTGGCGGGGATGTCCTCCTGGCGTCCGGCCGGGCGCGCGAGGCCGAGCGCCGAACGCAGGCTGCGCTCGGCCCGACTCTGGTTTCGTTGGGAACGGCTGTCCATGGTGCCGATGCGGTGACGGGGTCGCACAGAACATAGCCGGAATGTCCGCAAAACGCCAGTGCGGCACAGCAGCATGCAGGGCGGAATGGCGCGATGCGCGACCACATGTCCGGAAATATCCCTCGATTACGTCCGCTTTTCTCATTCGTCGTCGATTTTTTGGCGCACCACACTTTCTTCCAGTCGTGCCCCGCCGGCAGCGCCGGCCGCACGCGTGTTGAAGTCATGGACGCCACCCACGTGAGGACAGCATGGACAACGACAGGCCAGGTCGAACCGCATCGGCCGCCGCGATGCATGAATTCGGCGCGGACGCGCAGCGCGGCGACACGGACGCACGCAAGCCGCATCTGCTCGGACTCTCGACGCTGGTGATCTTCGGCCTCGCATACATGCTGCCGATGACGGTGTTCACGACCTACGGCCTCGTCACGAGCGAGACGAACGGGCATCTGACGGCCGCGTACGCGGTCACGCTGATCGCGATGCTGTTCACCGCGCGCAGCTACGGCCACATGGCGCGGCTGATGCCGAGCGCCGGGTCGGCCTATACGTTCGCGAGCCGCAACTTCGGCACGTCGGCCGGCTTCATGGTCGGCTGGGCGTTGCTGATGGATTACCTGTTCATCCCGATGATCAGCTACCTCGCGATCGGCATCTACATGAAGCAGATCTTTCCGGCGGTGCCGGCCAGCGTGTGGATCGTCGGCAGCATCGCGCTGATCACCGGGCTGAACATCGTCGGCATCCGGCTCGTCAATCGCGTGAACCTGATCCTGATCGCGAGCCAGCTCGTGTTCATCGCGGTCTTCGTGATCGCGTCGGCGCACGTCGCGGCCGGCGAAGGGCTGTCGATGGCCGTCGCGTTGCCGTCGTCCGGCGATGCGCGCGCGATCTTCGCCGGCTCCGCGATCCTGTGCCTGTCGTTCCTCGGCTTCGATGCGGTCACCACGCTGTCGGAGGAAACGCGCGAGCCGCGGCGCACGGTGCCGCGCGCCATCCTGCTCTGCACGCTCGCGAGCGGTCTGCTGTTCATGCTGATCGCATATGTCGGGCAACTGGTGTTTCCCGACTGGCACGCGTTCAAGGATCTCGATTCGGCGAGCCTCGACCTGATGCGGCGAGTCGGCGGCCGCACGCTGTCGGCGTTCTTCGTGGCGGTGTACGTGGCCGGCTGCTTCGCGAGTGCGATGGCGGGCCAGGCGAGCGTGACGCGCGTGCTGTTCGCGATGGGCCGCGACCGCGTGCTGCCCGAATCCGTGTTCGGTCATCTGCATGCGCGATTGCGCACGCCGGTGCGCGCGACGCTCGCGGTCGGCGTCGTGTCGCTGTCCGCGCTGTTCATCACGCTCGATCTTGCGTCGACGATGATCAGTTTCGGCGCGCTCGTCGCGTTCGCGATCGTGAACCTGTGCGTGATGCGCAGCTATCTGGGCCGGTCGGAGCATCGCCACGCCGCGGGCTGGATCGCGTACGGCCTGATGCCGGCGATCGGCTTCGCGATGAACGTGTGGCTCTGGTCGGGGCTGTCGCGCCAGACGTTCTACGTCGGCATCGGCTGGCTCGTGCTCGGGCTCTGCCAGCTCGTATGGCTGACGCGCGGCTTCACGCGCCCGGCGCCGACGCTGTCGATGAATTGAATGGCCGGCATGCGCGATGCCGGTTTTGAAACCCTGAAGGAGGAGTGATCCATGCACGCTGTTGACGTCAATTCCGCTGCGGACCTGCAGGCGCTCGGCAAGCGCCATCTGCTGATGCACTTCACGCATGCCGATGCATACCGCGAGAACGCGCTGACCGTGTTCGACCGCGGCGAAGGCTGCTGGCTCGTCGACCGCAACGGCAAGCGCTATTTCGACGGGCTCGCCGGGTTGTACTGCGTGCAGGTCGGCTACAGCCACGGCGCGGAGATCGGCGATGCGATCCGCGAGCAGATGGCGCGGCTGCCGTTCGCGACCAACTGGGGCGTGGGCCACGAACCGGCGATCCGGCTCGCGCACCAGCTCGCCGCGCTCGCGCCCGAAGGCTTGAACCGCGTGTTCTTCACGTCGAGCGGCTCGGAGTCGAACGAGTCGGCGATCAAGCTGGTGCGCCAGTATCACCAGTCGCGCGGCGAGCCGCAGCGGCGCAAGTTCATCGCGCGGCGCGTCGCGTATCACGGCACGTCGTTCGGCGCGCTCGCGCTGAACGGGATGACGAACTTCCGCAAGCATTTCGAGCCGCTGATGTCGGGCGTGCGCCATGTGGGCAACACGAAGCGCTACGGGCGTCCGGCGGGCGAGACGGAAGCGCAGTTCACGCGCCATCTGCTCGACGAGATCGAATCGCTGATCGTGCAGGAGGGGCCGGACACGGTCGCCGCGATCGTCGTCGAGCCGCTGCAGAACGCGGGCGGCAGCCTGACGC
>NZ_BCPP01000204.1:0-8449 GCF_016586125.1 Burkholderia sp. E168m23 | reverse complement strand
GCAGTTCGGCGTGAAGTTCAACTATTCGCCGCGCTCGTTCGACGCGAACTTCGCGTTCTACTACCTGAACTACACCGACAAGTCGCCGGTGCTCGCGTCGCTCGCGAATGGCACCGAGCAATGGTCGTATCTCGGCCGGCGCCAGTTGTTCGGCGTCAGCGCGAACTTCGGCGTCGGCCCGTGGGCGATCGGCACCGAACTGTCGTACCGGCCGCGCGATGCGGTCGCGCTGTCGAGCTGCTACGGCGCGGGCGGCCCGCTCGACCTGAACACGAACGGCGTGGCCGGCGTGGACTGCCCGCAATGGGTCGACAAGAAGAAGTTCCAGTACGACATCAACGGGCTGCTCGCGCTCACGCGCAGCGAGTACCCGTTCCTGAAGATGCTCGGCGCCGATTCGGCCGCGCTGACCTGGGAACTGACGTGGATCTACTACCCCGGGCTGAGCCCGAGCGGCGTGACGCGCACGGTTGGCGGGCAGACCGTCACGCAGGTGCCGCAGGCCGGCTACCTGCCGTGGCTGAACAACGGCTCGGCGGCCGGCTATCCGATCGGGATGGGCCAGGGCACGTCGAGCTCGGTGGGCGCGACGATCGACTTCAACTGGACCTACGACGGCTCGCTGATTCCCGGCTGGCAGGTCACGCCGGGCGTGACGTTCAGCACCGGCCTGTACGGCTACACGCCGACCTTCACCGCGAACTACATGCAGGGTGCGAAGTCGCTGAACGTCTACGTGCTGTTCAACCAGAACCCGCCGAACTGGCAGGCCGGCATCAACTTCACTTCGTTCTGGGGCGGCCACAACACGGTGGGCCAGCCCTATGCGGACCGCAATTTCGTCGGCTTGTTCGTCACGCGGAATTTCTGACGGCGGCGATCGGCAAGTAGCAGGTGGCGCAGGCCGCCGCAATACATGAAGGGGTAACGTCGTGCTCAATCGTCTGGTCAGTCGCCTGGAAAGGCTCTTCTTCGGTCATCGCGCGATCGTGCTCGCGGCGATCGCGTTGTTCACCGTCGCGATGGCCGTGTTCGCCGTGCAACTGCGCATGGATGCCGGCTTCGACAAGCAGATGCCGATCGGGCACGAGTACATCCGCACGTTCCAGCAGTATCGCAACGACCTGCTCGGCGCGAACCGGATCACGGTGGTGGTGCGCGCGAAGCACGGCTCGATCTGGTCGAAGCAGGGGCTGACGCGGCTATACGACGTCACGCAGGCCGTCACGTACCTGCCGAACGTCGACCGGATCGGCGTGCGCTCGTTGTGGACGCCGAACGCGTTCGTCAACGAAGTGACCGACGAAGGGTTTCGCGCGGAGCCGATCATTCCGGGCACCATCACGCCGGACCAGCTGACGCCGGACCGCGTGCAGGGCATTCGCCGCGCGACCACGCTCGGCGGCTACGTCGGCACGCTCGTGTCGCACGGCGAGGACAGCGCGATGATCACGGCCGAGCTGAACGAGCGCGACAGCGCCGGCAAGGTGCTCGACTACGTGGCGTTCAATCACCTGCTCGAGGAGAAGATCCGCAAGCCGTTCGAGGATGCCGGCTACGAGATCCAGATCATCGGCTTCGCGAAGCAGATTGGCGACATCGCCGACGGCGCGACGGCCGTGCTCGGCTTCTGCGCGGTCGCGCTGTTGCTGACCACGCTCGCGGTGTACTGGTACTGCCATTCGGTGCGCTTCACGGTGCTGCTGGTCGCGTGTTCGCTCACGTCGCTCGTGTGGCAGTTCGGCACGCTGAAGCTGCTCGGCTTCGGCCTCGATCCGCTCGCGGTGCTCGTGCCGTTCCTCGTGTTCGCGATCGGCGTGTCGCACGGCGTGCAGCAGGTGAACTTCATCGTCCGCGAGATCGCGCACGGGCAGAGTTCGTTCGATGCGGCGCGCCACAGCTTCAGCGGCCTGCTGATCCCCGGCGTGCTCGCGCTGATCACCGCGTTCGTGTCGTTCATCACGCTGTTGCTGATCCCGATCCCGATGGTGCGCGAGCTGGCGATCACCGCGTCGCTCGGCGTCGCGTACAAGATCGTGACGAACCTGATCCTGCTGCCCGTCGCGGCATCGTGCTTCAACTTCACGAAAACCTATGCGGACGCTTCGCTGAAGCGCGCGCAGCAGCGTGCGAAGCCGCTGCGCGTGCTCGCCCGCGTGGCGGAGCCGAAGTACGCGGGCATCACGGTCGCGCTGACGGTGGCGATCTTCGCCCTCGCCGCATGGCAAAGCCGCGATCGCGTGATCGGCACGCTGCAGCCGGGCGCGCCGGAACTGCGCGCGGACGCGCGCTTCAATCGCGATGCGACGTCGATCGCCGGCAACTACGACATGGGCCTCGACTGGCTGACGGTGGCGATCGAATCGACCGGCAAGGCATGCGACAACCCGGCGGTCGGGCTGTACGAGGACGACTTCTCGGCCGCGATGAAGACCGAGCCGGGCGTCGTGTCGGTGCAGTCGTACTCGGCGATGCTGCGCGCGTACAACCAGGGCTACAACGAGGATTTCCCGAAGATGAACGTCGTGCCGATCGCCGCCGAGAACTACGGCGCGGTGTCGGTCGACGTGTCGCGCCTGAAGGGCTTCATGAGCCGCGACTGCGGGATGACGGCCGTGCACCTGTTCCTGACCGACCACAAGGCGACGACGATCAACCGCATCCTCGACGACGTGAAGCAGTACCGCGCGTCGCATCCGTTCCCCGGCATCACGGTGCGGCTGGCCGCCGGCAACGCGGGCGTGCTCGCCGCGACCAACGACGAGGTCGAGAAGAGCGAGCTGCCGATGATGCTCTACGTGTATGCGGCGATCCTGGTGCTCGTGTTCCTCGCCTACCGCGACTGGCGCGCGATGCTCGCCTGTTGCGTGCCGCTGTCGGTCGCGACCTTCATCGGCTACTGGTTCATGAAGGAGCTGCAGATCGGGCTGACCGTCGCGACGTTGCCGGTGATGGTGCTGGCCGTCGGCATCGGCGTCGATTACGCGTTCTACATCTACAACCGGCTGCAGGTGCATCTCGCCGGCGGGCAGGACATCGTGAAGGCCGTGCAGTACGCGATGCTCGAAGTGGGCGTGGCCACGATCTTCACCGCGATCACGCTGGCGATCGGCGTGGCGACGTGGAGCTTCTCGGCGCTCAAGTTCCAGGCGGACATGGGCAAGCTGCTCGCGTTCATGTTCATCGTGAACCTGGTGATGGCGATGACCGCGCTGCCCGCGCTCGCGTCGCTGCTCGAACGCTGGTTCCCGCGCCGCAAGCCGGCTCGCGCGCCGGGCCTGTTCAGTCACTGAAGTTGACGCACATCCCGACGGAGATCCAGTCATGGTCAAGACCTTCGCTGTTTGCGGCGCACTTTGCCTCGTGGCGGCCGCCTTCGCACGCTTTCATGAAACGGTCGCGCAGCAGCCCGCGCCGGTCCACGCGTTCGCGACCGACGTGAAACGCGTCAGTGTGCGCCACACCGCGGTCGACGCAGCGGCGGTGACCCCTTCGTCGAGCGACGGCGACGCCGGGCGTCAGACGGCGGCCGCGCAGGCTGTCGACAAGCCGCCCGTCGTCGTGCTCGGCGTCGCGCATGCCGGCTGGTCGGTGCTGTTCAGCCACTGATACCCGCGCACACCCACTACGGAGGTTCATCGATGATCAAGACGCTCGTTGCCGGTACCGCGCTCTGTGCCGCCGTGGCGGCCTTCGCGCAACCGCAGGATGGAACGGTGGCGGCCTGGGCCGCGAAGCCCGCGCATGCGTGGGCCGCGCCGACGCACCGGATGCTGATGGATGCGGCGCATGCCGGAGCGCGGATCGTCGCGGTCGGCGAGCACGGCATCGTGCTGCTGTCCGACGACGACGGCAGGACCTGGCGGCAGGCGCGGCGCGTGCCGGTGTCCGCGACGCTGTCGGCCGTGTCGTTCGCGGATGCGAAGCACGGCTGGGCAGTCGGCCAGTGGGGCGCGATTCTCGCGACCGACGACGGCGGCGACACATGGGTCACGCAGCGGCTCGATACGTCGGTCGATCAGCCGCTGTTCTCGGTGCTGTTCACGAATGCGCGGGACGGGATTGCCGTCGGCCTGTGGTCGCTGATGCTGCAGACGCACGACGGCGGCAAGACATGGGCGCGCACGACGCTGCCGAAGCCGCCGGGCGGCGGCAAGGCCGACCGCAATCTCTATCACGTGTTTGCCGACCCCGCCCATGCGCTCTACGTCGTGTCCGAACAGGGGATGGTGCTCAAGTCGGCCGACGGTGGCGCGAACTGGGTCTATCTGCCGACGGGCGGCAAGGGCACGTTGTGGTCGGGCGTCGCGATGCCGGACGGCCGGATCGTGGTCGGCGGGCTGCTCGGCAGCCTGTTCGAGAGCCGCGACGGCGGCGCGACGTGGGCGGCGCTGCAGACCGGCACGCGCAGCTCGATCACCGATCTCGTCGCGACCGGCGGCGGGCTGACCGGCGTCGGGCTGGACGGCCTCGTGCTGACGCAGCGCGTGGCCGGCGGCCCGTTCGACGTCGCGCAGCGCGCGGATCGGGCGACGCTCACCGCCGCGCTGATCGACGCGCGCGGCAAGCCGGTGCTGTTTTCGCAGGACGGCGTGCTGGCCGCGCCGTGAGTTGAATCTGGTCGAGAAAAACGAGGAAGCATGGAGCACCCGAAATGAAGCCCAAGCACAAGCCGGACATGCGGGCCCGGCGTCAGATATTGCGCGTCGCGGCCGCGGGCGCCGCGTCGCTCGCTACCGGCGACGTGTCGTTCGCGGAAGGCGCGGCGCCGGCAGCCGCCGATCGCGGCGTGTTCGATGTCGTCATCATCGGCGCCGGGCTCGCGGGGCTGACCGCCGCGCGCGACCTGCAGCGCGCCGGATGCGAATCGTTCGTCGTCGTCGAGGCGCGCGATCGCGTCGGCGGGCGGACCTACAACCACGATCTCGGGCACGGCGTGGTGTCCGAAGCCGGCGGCCAGTGGATCGGCCCGGGGCAGACGGCGATCGCCGACCTCGCCCGCGAACTCGGCGTCGATACGTTCCCGACCTATTACGCGGGCAAGACCGTCGTGCTGGCCGGCGACGCGCGCGTCGCCCAGGATTTCCACGGCGGATCGGGCGGCGACGACGCGCTCGGCGCGAAGCTCGGTGCGCTCGCCCGCGGCGTGCCGTCGCGCGAACCGTGGACCGCGCAGCACGCGGCGGAGCTCGACACGCTGACCTACGGCGACTGGCTGCGCAAGCAGGGCGTGACGTACGAAGACGGCTACTTCCTCGGCCTCGCGGCGAAGCTGTCGCTCGGCGGCGCACCGGCCCAGCTCGGGCTGCTGCACTACCTGTCGATGATCAACAGCGCCGATTGCGACTACGCGAAGCTCGAATCGACCAAGGGCGGCGCACAGGAAACGCGTTTCGTCGGCGGCTCGCAGGTGTTGAGCATGCGGATGGCGAGCGAACTCGGCGCGTCGAAGGTGCAACTGTCCTGCCCGGTGCGCAAGATCTCGGGCTGGGATCGCGACGTGGTCGACGTGCAGACCGATCGCGGCGTGCTGCGCGCGCGACGGGTGATCGTCGCGCTCAATCCGGCGCTGTGCCAGCAGATCGTGTTCGATCCGCCGCTGCCGGACGGCCGCGCGCAGTTGCAGCGGAACTGGCCGGCGAACGCGCCGATGCGCAAGACGGTGCACGTGTACGACCGGCCGTTCTGGCGCGACGACGGCTACAACGGACAGATCTTCGAGGTCGGCGGCCCGGTGTTCATGGCGTACGACAACTCGCCGCCGGACGGCTCGGTTGGCGTGCTCGCTGCGTTCGTCGCGCCGGGCGCGCTGCCGGCCGAGCCGAAGGCCGCCGAGCGGACGCTGTCGGCCATCTTTGCGCGCGCGCTCGGCGACAAGGCGCTGCATCCGACGCAGTTCCACGACTACGACTGGGGCCGCGTCGATCCGTGGACGCTGCAGTGCATCCACCCGTTGCCGCCCGGGTTCTGGACGAAATGGGGCAAGTTCCTGCGCCCGGAAGCCGGCCGGCTGATCTGGTCGGGCACCGAGACGGCCGACCTGTGGGCCGGCGCGATGGACGGCGCGGTGCGCTCCGGACACCGCGCGGCGTTGCAGGCGCTCGGCAAACTGGCCGGCCGCGGCCGGGAGGCCTGAATGAAACGAACCTGGATGATCGGCGCGGCGCTCGTGATCGCGGGCGTGGCGGCAGCCGGCACGCTGTACGGCCCCGACTTGATCGACGGCATGCGTTACCAGAAGGCGATGACCGCGATCGGCGAAGCCGACAAGGCCAACGGCGGCGCGTGGCCGCAGCCGCAGGAGACGTGCTTCTTCTGCCACGGCGTGCACGGGCAGTCGCAGAGCGCATGGTATCCGTCGCTGTCCGGCCAGCCGGCCACGTATATCGCCGCGCAACTGCGCGCGTTCGCCACGGACCAGCGCCGCAACGCGTACATGGGGCCGCTTTCGCGCGAACTCGACGACGCGAAGATCGCCGCGCTGGCGACCTACTTCGCGCGACAGGCGCCGGCGCGCAACGAGGCCGTGTCGGCCGACGCGGCGCTCGACAAGCGGGGAATGGCGCTCGTGGAGGCGCGAAGCTGCCGCGCGTGTCACGGCGCGGCGCTGACGGGCAAGGACCCGGCCCCGCGCCTCGCGGGCCAGGGGCAGCTTTACCTGGAAGCGCAACTGGCGGCGTTCCGCTCGGGCGAGCGGCACGATCCGACCGGGGCGATGAATGCGTTGGCCGCGACGTTGTCGGGCGACGATACGCGTGCGGTTGCGCACTATCTGGCCGGCCTGTCGCCGGACGGGGCGGCGAAGTGATGCGCGAAACGCGCCAGGCCCGGGAATACCCTGCCTTTTTCTTTACACTTTACTTTGTCATAGTGACCTAAGATTGGTAATGTGTTCTACAAAAGAACACGCCGGATACGAAGCAGCAGTACCCGACCTCGAACCGAACCGGTTCTCGACAATTCACGTTTCAGGAGACAAGCATGGCTAAGCACCCCGTCGTCGTTTATGGCGCAAGCGGTTACACCGGCATGTTGATCATGGACTGGCTGATCGACCAGAACATCCCGTTCACGGCGGTCGCGCGCAATGCGGCCCGCGCGAAGGAAATGATGGCGCAGCGCGTCGTGCGGCTCGAATCCGCGCAATACGAAATCATCGAGGCGGAGCACGACGTCGATGCGCTCGTGAAGGCTTTCCGCGGGGCGAAAGTGGTGTGCAACACTGTCGGACCGTTCTCGAGCTTCGGGCTCGTCGGCGTCGAGGCCGCGCTGAAGGCCGGCTGTCACCATCTCGATACGACCGGCGAACAGTCGTATATCCGTGCGGTGCGCGACGAATTCGGCGAGCAGTATCGCCAGGCCGGCCTGCTGGTGTCGTCGTCGAACGCGTACATGTACACGTTCGCCGAGATCGCCGCCGAGCTCGCGCTCGAAACGCCGGGCATCGATGCGCTGGAGACGGCCACGCTGACCCGCGGCCCGCGCGGCGCGGCCGGCGTGAGCATCGGCTCGACCGCGACGATCTTCGACGGCGCGCGCCACGAGTCCTGCTACCTGTGGGAAAAGGCGCTCGTGCCGCACGCCGCGGACGCGTCGTTCACCGTCGCGACGCCGGAACTGATGCAGCCGGTGTTCTGCCTGCCGTGGGGTGGCACGTCGCTGCCCGTTTATTTCGAGCACGATGCGCGCGTGCGCAGCTGCATCTCGTGCGTGGGCTTCTACGACAACAACGTGATGAAGCTGGTGCACCAGTTCGGACAGAAGTGGGAAGCTGAATACAAGCACCTGCCGCGCGAGCAACAGGACGAAGTGCTGAAGCAGGTCGTCGCGTCGACCACGCCGACGATGCCGCCGCGCGAGCGCACGACGATCCAGCGCAGCGTCGACTTCGCGATCGGCCGCGGCCAGCTCGCGGCGGTGCGCGCGACCGTGCATGGCGTCACGCCGTACATCTCGACGGGCGCGATTCACGCGGCCGGCGTGCTCAAGCTGCTCGACGGCGATACCGCGCGCACCGGCTTCGCGTCCGGCTCGAAGGCATTCGGCCATCGCTACCTGCTCGGCTTCCTCGAACAGCGCGGGCTCGCGCGCGCGACGGTCACGCAACTGTGACGGCCGCCGCCGCACCGGACCAGACCCAACGGAACTTGTGACATGGCCATTATCGATTTCTACGACCGCGGCTGGCGGCTCAATCCCGACGGGATCGCGTACATCCAGGGCGATCGCAACTACACGTTCCAGGAGATCGGCGAGCTGTCGTGCCGCATCGCCAACGGCTTGCTCGCCGCCGGCTTCGCGAAGGAGGCGAAGGCGGCGGTGTGGGCCGACAACGACGTGATCGGCTGGAGCTGCGCGCTCGGGATGTGGCGCGCCGGGCTCGCGTACATCCCGGTGAACGGCCGCAACGCGGTGGCCGAGAACCAGTACGTGCTCGATGCGTTCGACT
>NZ_BCPP01000203.1:0-8456 GCF_016586125.1 Burkholderia sp. E168m23 | reverse complement strand
GACGAGCTACTTCATCGGCGGCGCGCTCGGCTCGTTCGCGGCGAGCGTCGCGTACGGCCTCGACGGCTGGCGCGGCGTGTGTATCGCGGGTGCGGCGCTATCGGGCGTGCTGATCGCGCTGTGGCTCGCATCGCAGCGCGTCGGCTCGCGGCAAGTCACGCAGTGAGGCGGTAGACCGGCAATCCGGCGATCCGTTTGCGCCGCACGACGAAAAAGGCACGCGCCGCGCATCGCGGGCGTGCCTTTTTGCCGGGGGCGCCGCCGCCGTCGCGACGCGCTAGCGCCGCACCGTCACGCGGCCTCGTTCGCGAAATCGATCAGCACCTTCATCGCACGCTGACGGTCGCCCGCCAGTTCGAATGCGAGGTTCGCGTCGCGCATCGGGAACACGCGCGTGACGGCCGGCCGCAGGTCGACGCGCCCCGCGTTGATCAACTGCACCGCGAGCGCGAATTCCGCGTGGAACCGGAACGAGCCGCAGATCGACAGTTCCTTCGCGACCACCACGTTCTGCGGCAGGCTCACGTCGCCGCCCAGCCCGAGCTGCACGACGACGCCGCGCGGACGCATCACGTCCAGCCCGTCGCGCAGCGCGCGCGCATTGCCCGAACACTCGATCATCACGTCGAACGTGCCCTTGTCGGCGCCGTAGCGCTCGACCCAGCCGGCATCGGCCGCCACATTGATCGTGCGGTCCGCGCCGAGCGCGCTCGCCACTTCCAGCGGCGCCTCGACGACGTCGGTCGCGACGATCTCCGCGGCACCGTGCACGCGCGCCGCCGCGACCGCCAGCACGCCGATCGGCCCGCACCCCGACACGAGCACGCGCTTGCCGATCAGCGGGCCCGCGCGCGACACCGCATGCAGCCCGACCGCGAACGGCTCGGCGAGCGCCGCGAGCGACAGCGGCACGTGATCGGCGACCTTCACGCACTGCACCGCGTCGCACACGAGCGCGTTGCGGAACGCGCCCTGCACGTGCGGCATCCGCATCGCGCTGCCGTAGAAGCGCATGTCGAGACACTGGTTCGGCAGCCCTTCGAGACAGTAGCGGCACGCGCCGCACGGCCGGCTCGGATTGACCGCGACGCGATCGCCGACCTTCACCGACGTCACGTCCGGCGCCACTTCCGCGACCGTGCCGGCGACCTCGTGGCCGAGCACCATCGGCTGCTGCAGGCGGATCGCGCCGAAGCCGCCATGCCGGAAATAATGCAGGTCGGAGCCGCAGATGCCGCCCATCGCGACGTCGACGCGCACCTGGCCCGGGCCGATCTCGCCCGCGTCCTGCTCCTCGACCCGCAGGTCGTTCGGCCCGTGGATCACCACACACATGCAACGCAACCGCATGACGCGCTCCTGGTTAGACGGCACTGGTCAGCCCGCCGTCGACGAACAGCGTCTGGCCGTTTACGAAATCGGACGCGGCCGACGCGAGGAAGATCGCCGCGCCGCACAGCTCGTCGACCTGCCCCCAACGACCGGCCGGCGTGCGCTTGCACAGCCAGTCCGAAAACGCCGCGTCGTCGACCAGCGCGCGATTCAGTTCGGTTTCGAAATAGCCGGGCGCGAGGCCGTTCGCCTGGATGCCGTGGCGCGCCCAGTCGGCGCACATCCCTTTGGTCAGCATCCGCACCGCGCCCTTGGTCGCCGCATACGGCGCGATCGTCGGCCGCGCGAGTTCGCTCTGCACCGAGCAGATGTTGATGATCTTGCCGCGGCCGCGCGCGATCATGTGCCGCGCGACGGCCTGCGCGACGTTGAACACGCCGTCGAGATTCACGCGCATCAGTGCATGCCAGTCGTCCGGGTCGAAAGCGTCGAGCGGCGCGCGGCGCTGGATGCCCGCGTTGTTCACAAGGATGTCGATCGCGCCGACGCGCGCCTCGAAATCGTCGACCGCCGCACGTACCTGCGCGTGCTCGGCCACGTCGAACACCGCATGGTCGGCCGCGAAGCCTTCGTCGCGGAACTGGCGCGCGAGCGTCGCGGCCTTCTCTTCATTGCGATCGTTGATGACGATCGCCGCGCCCGCTTCCGCGAGCCCGCGGGCGAGCGTCAGCCCGATCCCGCGGCCGGAACCGGTAATCAGCGCGCGGCGGCCGTCGAGGCGGAATCGGTCAAGCGCATGGGTCATGGAGGTCTCCTCGTGCCAGTCGAGCCGGCTGCCTTGTCGCGGCCGGTCTCGCGTTCACGCTATCTTCGGCCGTCGGCCCGGCCCGCGCCAATGGTCTTTTTTGATCCGGTTATCATGAAAATTGATTACCGCTCTCTCTCGCCCGCCGCCACATGGAACTCAAGCAATTGCGCGCCTTCGTCACGCTCGCGGAAGAACTGCATTTCGGGCGCGCCGCGCAGCGCCTGTGCATCGTGCAGCCCGCGCTGAGCATGCAGATCAAGGCGCTCGAGGCGGAACTCGGCGCACGCCTGTTCGAGCGCGACCGGCACAAGGTCGAACTGAGCGACACCGGGCGCGTGTTCCTGCCGGAAGCGCGCGCGACGCTGCAGCAGGCCGCGCGCGCGGAGCAGTTGGCGCGGCTGTCGAGCCGCGGCGAAATCGGCACGCTGCGGATCGCGTTCGTATCGTCGGTGTTGCCCACGCTGCTGCCGGCCGTGCTGCGCACGATGCGCGAGCGCTATCCGCTGATCGTGCTCGAACTGAAGGACATGCCGACGCCCGACCAGATCGCCGCGCTGCGCGACCGGCGGATCGATTTCGGGATGATCCGGCTGCCGGCCGCGTATGCGGGCATCGACACGCGGGTGGTGCTCGAGGAAGGCTTCGTCGTCGCACTGCCGCTGGACCATCCGCTCGCCGCGTACGATACGATCGCGCCGGCCGCGTTGCGCGACCACCCCGCGTTCGTGCTCGCGCGCCGCTACGCGCCCGGCTTTCACGACGACATGCTGCTCGCGCTGAGCCGCGCGGGCACGACGCTCGAGATCGCGCAGGAATTCGGCGAATTCACGACGATGCTCGCGCTCGTCGCGGCGGGGATGGGGATCGGGCTGATTCCGGCGCAGGCGGCCAACGCGCTGCCGCCGAACGTGCTCGCGCGACCGCTCGACCTGGCCGGTCACCGCAGCGGCATCGGGCTCGCGTGGACCGATCTCGACAGCCCGCTGAAGCGCGCGTTCGTCGATGCGGTCGAGCACGTGACGGCCGATTCTCAGCCATAAAAAAGAGCGTGCGCAAATTTCCGTAGATGTCGCACAACGAGGCACATCAATCGTCCAAGTAAGCACAAGTTTCGCCTACGCACGAAAACGGCTAGGGCGCATATGAACTTCCTTCGGTATCGGTACGGCAATCTCACTCGAAAAAACCATAGACCTAACATGGCAACCAACGAAAACATCAGAGAACGAAATTTTTATTCGGGTTCCAAATCCCAGTTACCGTATTTAGTTGAACAGTACAGTACGTTCCAACTTCCTCATCCCCCTAGCATCCCTGGCTTAATCAACGGCGTGCTGGTTGCAGTCGAAATCGAGAATCGCCTTCGACATCTGGCCATGTTAGTTGATACGGCAACCGATGCCTATCAAGCCAAGGACATATTTAAATACTTTTTCACGGTCGAAGCGGTGCTCCTGTCCATGCGGCGGGTAATCGACGATCTTGTCATGTCGCTTTACTGCAGATCTCGGTCGGAAGAAGTAGCAAAAACTCGGCGCATTGAGGTTGACGGATATGGGATGCTATTTCGTTCCGGCAGCCCGACCGCGTTTGGCGCTGAAATTATCCGTGAGTACATTCAACCGAACGAAGAAATCGCGGAGATCCTCATAGAGTTATCGAATTCGTATAAGCACAGCTATCTACTGCCCGAAGCACGCGCCTGGGGCGCCGATGGTCCGACAGTACTTGCTATCTATGCCCATCGAAACGACTATTCAAAGTCCATAACCATTCACAATCACAGCTTGGGGCAGCTGGTCATTGGTTTCAATTCACTCATTCAGCGAATCGTACAAAACTCGCGCAAGCATAATGTCTCGGAAAACGAAGGCAAGGAAGCTATCTAACGCCTAGCTTTTCAATCGATGCGGATGGTTACCGGCAGACCTACGCCCAACTCCCGTGCGCCGGTCACCTTGGCGTCAAATGTTCGTTCTTCTAGACGACCACCATCAATTTTTGACCGAACGCGGACAACCCACCCCTTGCTCTCCGAGAATTTACGCCGGGCAATAAAAAACCCGGCCGGGAAACCCCGGGCCGGGTTCGTTCGCCACGCCGGCCGCGTTGCCGCGGCCGCGCGACGTGCGGGATTACTTCGCGTTCGCGAATGCGATTGCCGTATCCAGCATGCGGTTCGAGAAACCCCACTCGTTGTCGTACCAGCTCGATACCTTCACGAGGCGGCCCGACACCTTGGTCAGCGTCGCGTCGAACGTCGACGAAGCCGGGTTGTGGTTGAAGTCGATCGACACCAGCGGTGCGTCGTTGTAGCCGAGGATGCCCTTCAGCGCGCCTTCCGATGCTTCCTTCATGATCGCGTTGACTTCCTCGACCGTCGTGTCGCGCTTCGCGATGAACGACAGGTCGACGATCGACACGTTGATCGTCGGGACGCGGATCGCGTAACCGTCGAGCTTGCCGTTCAGTTCCGGCAGCACGAGGCCGACGGCCGATGCGGCACCCGTCTTCGTCGGGATCTGGCTGTGCGTGGCCGAACGCGCGCGGCGCAGGTCTTCGTGATAGACGTCCGTCAGCACCTGGTCGTTCGTGTACGCGTGGATCGTCGTCATCAGGCCGGTTTCGAGGCCGATCTTGTCGTTCAGCGGCTTGACGAGCGGCGCGAGGCAGTTCGTCGTGCACGATGCGTTCGAGATGACCGTGTGCTCGGCCTTCAGCACGTCGTGGTTCACGCCGTAGACGATCGTCGCGTCGACGTCCTTGCCGCCCGGCGCCGAGATGATCACCTTCTTCGCGCCGCCCTTCAGGTGCGCGCCCGCCTTTTCCTTCGTCGTGAAGAAGCCCGTGCATTCCATCACGACGTCGACGCCCAGCTCGCCCCACGGCAGTTCGGCCGGGTTGCGGTTCGCCAGCACGCGGATCTTGTCGCCGTTCACGACGAGGTAGTCGCCGTCGACCGACACTTCGCCCGGGAACTTGCCGTGCGCGGTGTCGTACTGGGTCAGGTGCGCGTTGGTCTTCGCATCGCCCAGGTCGTTGATCGCGACGATCTCGAGATCGTGCTTCTTGCCGTTTTCATAGAACGCGCGCAGCGTGTTGCGGCCGATACGGCCGTAGCCGTTGATTGCGACGCGAATCGTCATGGTCTATCTCCTGATGGCTGAAAAAATTCGTTTCGTGCAGCTTCACGGTGCGACGCGCGCAACGGGTGGCGCGCGCCGCGTATGCTTTTATTTAGGCCAGCACGGCCTTGGCCGTCTCGACGACGTGCTCGACGGTGAAGCCGAAGTACTTGAACAGCACGCCGGCCGGCGCCGACTCGCCGAACGTGTCGATCCCGACGACGCCGCCTTCGAGGCCGACGTACTTGTGCCAGAAGCTCGTCACGCCCGCTTCGATCGCGACGCGGCGCACGCCGTGCGGCAGCACGCGTTCGCGGTATTCGGCGTCCTGGCGGTCGAACACGTTGGTCGACGGCATCGACACGACGCGCGCCGCGATGCCCTGCTGCGCGAGCGGCTCGACGGCCTTCATCGCGAGTTCGACTTCCGAGCCCGTCGCGATCAGGATGATCTTGCGTGCGACGATTTCCTCGTCCCAGTCCTTCAGCACGTAACCGCCCTTCTCGATGTTGGCGATCTGCGCATCGGTACGCGGGTTGAACGCGAGGTTCTGGCGGCTGAAGATCAGGCTCGACGGACGGTCGGCGGCGACCGCGTGGGTCCACGCGACGGCCGTCTCGACCGTGTCGGCCGGACGCCAGACGTCGTGGTTCGGGATCAGGCGCAGGCTCGACACGTGCTCGATCGACTGGTGCGTCGGGCCGTCTTCGCCGAGGCCGATCGAATCGTGCGTGAACACGAAGATCGACGGCACCTTCATCAGCGCGGCCACGCGCAGCGCGTTGCGGCTGTAGTCGGAGAACGTCAGGAACGTGCCGCCGAACGGCTTGTGGCCGCCGTGCAGCGCGAGGCCGTTGATCGCCGCGCTCATGCCGAATTCGCGCACGCCGTAGTTGATGTGGTTGCCGAGCAGCACGCCCGCGCCTTCCGGATTCGCGCGCACCGCCTTCGACGCCTTCCAGTTGGTCAGGTTCGAGCCGGTCAGGTCGGCCGAGCCGCCGAGCAGCTCCGGCAGCGCGGCGGCGAGGCCCTCGATCGCCTGCTGCGACGCCTTGCGGGTCGCGACCGTCTCGGCGCGCTCGTTCGCACCGGCGATGATCGCCGCAGCCTTCTCGGCCCAGTCGGCCGGCAGCTTGTTGGCCATCCGGCGCTCGAATTCGGCGGCTTCTGCCGGGAACTTCGCGCGATAGGCGGCGAACGTCGCGTCCCACTCCGACTCGGCGCGCTTGCCGGCTTCCTTCGCGTCCCAGGCCGCGTAGACTTCCTGCGGAATCACGAACGGCTCCCACTTCCAGCCGAGCGCTTCGCGCGTCTTCGCGATTTCTTCCGCGCCGAGCGCCGCGCCGTGCACGTCGTGGCCGCCGGCCTTGGTGGCCGCGCCCTTGCCGATCACCGTCTTGCAGCAGATCAGCGTCGGCTTGTCCGACAGCTTCGCCTTCGCGATGGCCGCGTCGACCGCGTCGACGTCGTGGCCGTTCACGTTCGGGATCACGTTCCAGCCGTACGCTTCGAAGCGCTTCGGCGTGTCGTCGTGGAACCAGTTGACGACGTCGCCGTCGATCGAGATGCCGTTGTCGTCGTACAGCGCGATCAGCTTGTTCAGCTTCAGCGTGCCCGCGAGCGAGCAGGCTTCGTGCGAGATGCCTTCCATCAGGCAGCCGTCGCCGAGGAACACGTACGTGTGGTGATCGACGATCTTCGCGCCGTCACGGTTGAATTCGTCGGCCATCAGCGCTTCGCCGAGCGCCATGCCGACCGCGTTCGCGAGACCCTGGCCGAGCGGGCCGGTGGTCGTCTCGACGCCCGGCGTGATCCCGTATTCCGGGTGGCCCGGCGTCTTCGAGTGCAGCTGGCGGAAATTCTTCAGCTCTTCGATCGGCAGGTCGTAGCCGGTCAGGTGCAGCAGCGAGTACAGCAGCATCGAGCCATGGCCGTTCGACAGCACGAAACGGTCGCGATCGGCCCAGTGCGGATTCGTCGGGTTGTGCTTCAGGTGGCGCGACCAGAGTGCGACGCCGATTTCGGCCATGCCCATCGGCATGCCGGGGTGGCCGGAGTTCGCTTGCTGGACGGCGTCCATCGCGAGCGCACGGATCGCGTTGGCCATCAGGGTGGTGGAGGCGGGAGACGAAGTCGTCATGTCGAGTCCGGAGAACGAGTCGAGGAAACGGGGGCACGGCGGCATCCGGAAGCTCGAGCGTCAATCGTTCCCGGCGCGCGGTGCGGCGCCTGACGGACGCGAAGCGGACGGAGCCAACGGACGGGGCTGCAAAGCTCGTCATTTTAACAGATGGGCTGACATTTCCCTTGTCGGCGCGTAGTGTTCCGGCACGGTTTTCCGCCAAACCGCCTGCCTCCTATAATTCAGGCGTCGGAACTGCCTGCCCCAGCGGCCCGCTCGTGAGCACCACCCTTCTCTTTCACCCGACGCCCGACGCCACCTACGGCTTCCCGAACGCGCGGCGGCTCGCGCACGTCGCGTCCCCGCACCAGCAGATCGAAGTCTGGGAAACCCCGCAGCTCGGCCGGCTGTTCACGCTGGACGGCCGGCCGATGACGTCGGTCGGCGACGAATTCGTCTATCACGAGTGCATGACGCACCCGGCCGCGCTCGCGCATCCGGCGCCGAGGAAGGCGCTCGTGCTCGGCGGCGGCGACGGCGGCGCGGCGCGCCAGCTGCTCAAGCACGCGTGCATCGAGCGGATCGTGATCGCCGAACTCGACGACGAGGTGGTCGGGATGGCGCGCCGCTATCTCGACGACGTGCACCAGGGCGCGCTCGACGACCCGCGCGTCGAGGTCGTGATCGGCGACGCCGCGCACTTCGTCGATTCGACGATCGAACATTTCGATCTCGTCGTGTTCGACCTCACGCCGCCCGATTCGCCGGCGGCCGGCCTCTATACGCGCGCGTTCTACGCGCGGCTCAAGCGAATCCTCACGCGCTGCGGCGCGATCTCGATGCATCTGGGCTCGCCGGTGTTCCATGCCGCGCGCATCGCCGCGCTGCTCGACGACCTGCGCGCGAGCTTCGCGGTCGTCGATCCGCTGTCCGCGCACGTGCCGCTGTACGGCTCGCAGTGGCTGATGGCGATCGCGAGCGACACGCTCGACGCGGCCGCGCTGTTCGCGCACGACGTCGACGCACGGCTCGCGGCCCGCCGCGTCGACGGCCTGCGCTACTACGATGC
>NZ_BCPP01000202.1:0-8465 GCF_016586125.1 Burkholderia sp. E168m23 | reverse complement strand
CGCAGTATGCCAAGCGTTATAACCCGCCCTATATTACGATTACGGTTTCCACCCGTTCAAAACGAATCCACCATGCGCTCAACCGTCCGTCCGCTTCGCCGCACCCTGCTTCGCCTGCTGCCGATCGTCACGCTTGCCGCCGGGTTCACGTTCAGCGCGCCCGCTTCCGCCGCCGACGAACTGGTCGTGTCGGCCGCCGCCAGCCTGACGAACGCATTCAAGGCCGTCGGCGACGCGTACGAGAAGCAGCACCCGGACACCAAGGTGCTGTTCAACTTCGGCGCATCGGACGTGCTGATGCAGCAGATCGCCAAGGGCGCGCCGGCCGACGTGTTCGCGTCGGCCGACCAGAAGGCGATGGATCGCGCGGTGAACGAAAAGGTGATCGTGCCTGGCACGCGCCGCGATTTCGCCGCGAACTCGCTGGTGCTGATCGTGCCGGCGGACAGCCGCGCGGCCGCGCCGACGTCGCTGAACGACCTGACCGCGCCCGGCGTGAAGCGCATCGCGTACGGCGACCCGGCCTCGGTGCCGGTCGGCCGCTACACCGAGGGTGCGCTGCGCGCGGCCGGCGTGTGGGACGCCGTCAGCGCGAAGGGCGTGCTGGCCGCCAACGTGCGCCAGAGCCTCGACTACGTCGCGCGCGGCGAGGTCGACGCGGGCTTCGTGTTCGGCACCGACGCCGCGATCATGCCGGGCCGCGTGAAGGTCGCGCTGACGGTGCCGACGCAGACGGTCATCACCTACCCGATCGCCGTGGTCAAGGACAGCCGCCACGCCGCGCAGGCGCAGTCGTTCATCGATTTCGTCGCGTCGCCGCAGGGCCAGGCCGTGCTGTCGACGTTCGGCTTCAAGCCCGCCAAGTGAGCTTATCGCGATGCAAGACGCCTGGGTCCCGCTGCTGCTGTCGCTGAAGGTTGCCGGCTGGGCGACCGCGCTCGACATCGTGCTCGGCGTCGCGGCCGCGTTCGTGCTCGCACGCTGGCGCTCGCCGCTGCGCGACGTGGTCGATTCCGTGCTGACGCTGCCGCTCGTACTGCCGCCGACGGTGCTCGGTTATTACCTGCTCGTGCTGCTCGGCCGGCGCGGCGTGTTCGGCGCGTGGCTCGACAAGTTCGGTATCGAGCTGGTGTTCACGTGGCAAGGCGCGGTGATCGCGTCGATGGTCGTCGCGTTTCCGCTGATCCTGAAATCGGCGCGGGCGGCGTTCGAAGGCGTCGATCCGCATCTCGAGCGCGCCGCGCGCACGCTCGGGCTCGGCGAAGCCGCGGTGTTCTTCCGCGTGACGCTGCCGCTCGCCACGCGCGGGATTCTCGCCGGCGCGCTGCTCGCGTTCGCGCGCGCGCTCGGCGAATTCGGCGCGACGCTGATGATCGCCGGCAACCTGCCCGGCCGCACGCAGACGCTGTCGGTCGCGATCTACGCGGCCGTGCAGGCCGGCGACGACAACACGGCCAACTTCCTCGTGCTGGTGACGTCGATCACCTGCGTGCTGGTGCTGCTCGCGACCGGCTGGCTCGTGCCGTCGCGCGCCCGACGGAACCAACTGACATGAAGCGCCTGTCCTGTCCGCATCGCCGGAGTCGTCCGGCGGCCAGCCCGCTTCGGCGGAGGCCCGCATGAGCCTCGTCGTCGACATCCGCAAGACCTACGCGAGCGCCGAGCGCCGCTTCACGCTCGACATGTCGTTCACGGCGACGACGCAGCGCGTCGTGCTGTTCGGGCCGTCGGGCGCGGGCAAGAGCATGACGCTGCAGGCGATCGCGGGGCTGCTGACGCCCGACGCAGGCACGATCACGCTGAACGGCGAGCCGCTGTTCGACGCCGCGCGCCGGATCGACGTGCCGACCCGCGAACGCCGTGTCGCGTACCTGTTCCAGGACTACGCGCTGTTCCCGCATCTGAACGTGCGGCAGAACATCGCGTTCGGGCTCACGTCCGGGCTGCGCAACCCGCGCGCGAAGACGGTGCCACCGGAGGTCGCGTACTGGCTGCGCGCATTCGACCTCGAATCGCTCGCGGGGCAATATCCGTCGCAACTGTCGGGCGGGCAGAAGCAGCGCGTGGCACTCGCTCGTGCGCTGGTCGCGCAGCCGCGCATCCTGCTGCTCGACGAACCCTTCGCGGCGCTCGACGGCGCGATGCGCCAGCGCATGCGCCATGAGCTCGCCGAACTGCAGGCGCGGCTCGACATCCCGATGGTGCTGATCTCGCACGACCCAGACGACGTCGCCGCGTTCGGCGACCAGGTCGTGCAGTTGAGCGAAGGACGCGTGCAGGCGAGCCCGCCGCACGCCGAGTGGCCGACGCGCGTCACCTGAGCGCGCGACGCCGTGGTCGGGAGCGTGGCGCTGGCCGCCACATTGGAACCTGAGAGACGCCGCGGCGCGGCGCATGCTGCAAGCGGAAACGAAGCCGGTGCGATGCATACGCGTGCGGCACCCGGCTTCGCCCCGCCCTGCACGTCGGCTGCCGGCCAGGTCAGCCCGTCACCGCCAGAATCACGCTCGACGCCTTGAACAGCGCGATCGCACGCCGACCGGCGGCGAGCTGCAACGCATCGACGCTGTCGTTGGTCACGACGGCCGTCAGCGTCCCGCCGCCGTCGAGCGCCAGCGTCACCTCGCTGTTCACCGCGCCCGCCGCGACGGCTTCGACGCTGCCGTGCAGCCGGTTGCGCGCGGACACCTTCAGGTCGGGCCCGCCATCGTCGACGGCGAGCACGACCCACGACGCCTTCACCAGCGCACACGCGTGCGCGCCTTCCCGCAGCCCGAGCGCCTCGGCGCTTTCGTGCGTCAGCACGGCGACGACGGCTTGCCCGCCCGGCAGCGCGAGCGTCACCTCGTCGTTGACCGTGCCGCGCACGAGCGACGCGACCTTGCCGAACAACTGGTTGCGCGCGCTCGTCTTCATCCCGATCCGGCCGATCAGCGCCCAGTCGACGTCGAAGCCAGCAACGGCCGCACTCGCGGCCTCGATGAAGCGGCGATGCTCGCGCTCGATCGTGCGGAATGCGGCGATCAACGACGTCGCGCGCGGCGTCAGCGTCGTGCCGCCACCGCCCTTGCCGCCCGTCGAACGCGCGACGAGCGGTTCGCCGGCGAGATTGTTCATCGTGTCGACCGCGTCCCACGCGGCCTTGTAGCTGAGGCCGACGGCCTTCGCCGCGCGCGTGATCGAACCGGTGTCGCCGATCGCCGCGAGCAGCGCGATGCGCGTCGCGCCGCCGAGGGTCTGTTCGCCGGCGCGCAGCCACAGCTCGCCGCCCAGTTCGAGCGGTCCGGCGGACGAGGAAGAAGGCGGGACGTCGGTCATCATCGGCATGCGTGGGGGAAACGGGCGGCCATTATAGGGGCGGCGCGCGGCGCTCAGCCCGGCTTGCCGTCGAGCTTCGGCGGCCGCAGGCTGGCCAGCAGCGTCTCGGCGTCGCGCGCCGCCCGCTGTTCGAGCGCGGCGCCGTAACCGCGCACGAAACCGAGCTGATACGGCGGCGCCGCCAGTTGCTCGAGATGACGCAGCGCGACCATCGCGTCGTTCGCTTCGCCGAGCACGCTCTGCACGCGCGCCAGCGTCTTGACCGTCTCGGTGCGCGTGCGGCGCGACGCCAGCGACGCGAAGAATTCGAGTGCGTAGCGCAGCCGCTTCGCATCGATCCGCACCTGGTGGCGTGCCGCCGTGTCGAGCGACGTGAGCGACGGCGATCCGTAGAGATGCCCGAACAGCCGCCGTACGCGCTTGGTCGCGTGACGCCGCAGCGACGGCGCGTCGTCGCCATCGGCCGCCGGCAACGCGAGCGCACTCAGCCATTCGAGCCAGCCGAGCGTCAGCCGCGCGTAGCGGGCCGAATGCAGCGCCTGCCGCAGCTCGACGCGCGCGGCCATCGACTGCGCGCGGGCGGCGTCGAGCGTGCCGTCCCAGTCGCTGCTGCCGCCGTCGGCCGCGATCAGTGCGGGCAGGCTCTCGGTCGCGAACACGTCCCAATCGCGCACCGTGCCGAGCAGCTTGGCGAGCCAGCGCAGGTCGACGCCGAGCGTGTCCCTCCATTGACGGTCGGTGAAGCGCGGGAAGAAGCGCATCAGCGTGCGCAGGCGGCGCAGCGCGACGCGCATCTGGTGCACGAATTCCGGGTCGTCGCGATCGAGCACGCCGCACTCGTTGCCGAGCCATTGCGCGGTGATGTCGCCGGACAGCGCGAACAGCGCGGCGCGCTGCGTGCGGATGCCGGTCAGGTCGACGGGCTGCGCCTTGACCAGCGTGGCGGCCACCGGTCCGCCGGCACAGGCGCGGTCGATCACGCTCGTCAGTTGCACGAAGGCCGGCCACGCGCCGCTCAGTTCGCGCGCCGCGGCAAACAGCGCGTGCAGCGCCGCCGTGCGCGCGGCCACGGTCTCCCAGTCGGGCGCGGCCAGACGCAGCTCGACGTGGCGGCGCGGCGGCTCGCCGCCGCCATGCAGCGTGATGTCGTCGAGCGTCATCTCGACCACGACGCCGCTGTCGTCGGCCCAGCGCCCGCGCCGCCGTTCGCTGACGAGGCGCAGCGCCGACGCCTGGGCCCGCGCTTCGTCGGTGTCCGGCGCAACGCCGTCGGTTTCGGCGGCCGGTGGTGCGTCGGTATCGGCCGCGCCAGCCGTCGCGGGCACCGGCAGCGGCGTCGCGACGACGATGCCTGCGTGTTCCGCGTCGAACAGTTCGCGCTGCGTGACGCCGGGGGCGAACGTCCGGGTGCGCGATGCGACGACCCGCGTGCCATGCGCGTTCGATTCGACCCAGGTCCACCAGCTCGCGCCGGGGCTCCGCTCGGCCTCCTCGATCTGGCACGGCTCGACCGTCACGCGCTCGTGGCCGCGCCGCATCCGGACCTGCGGGCAGATCCGCCACGCGCGCACGAGCTCGGCGCCGAAGTCGCGTTGCGCGCCACGGGCACGGCTTGCGCCCTTGACCGGCCATCCTTCCAGCGACAACGACAACACGATTTCCAGCACACGCGACATGGAGGCTCCTGCACATGAAGGATCGCCGGCGCATCGACCGCGCCGGCGTCGCTCGTGAAGCAGCTTCCATAGTACACGCCGCCCAAACGCGCTGGCGTCGATCCGGCCCCGCCGCCCTGTGGCAGGTCAAGCCGGCACGTCAGACGGCGTATTGCGCGATGCCGTTGCCGAACGACCAGTTCTCCTTCAGCACTTCGACGAGACCGATGAATACGTCTTCCTGCCGCACGCCGGGCTGCTGCGCGAGGTTATCGGCGATCGCCCGGTACAGCGAGCGCTTCTGCTCGAGCGTGCGGGTGTTGTTCGCGGTGATCTGGATGATCACGAGATCGTCACTGCGTTCGATATCGAGGTAATGGCGACCGAACACGAAATTCTCGGCCGTATGCTCGGTCACGACCATGAAGATGTCGTCCTCGGGAACGTTGAACGTCTGGATCAGCGCGCGTTGCACGCCGTCGACGAGGGCCCTGCGGTAGGCGGCCGGCTTACCTTCGCGTAAGGCGATACGGGTGAATGGCATGGTCATGCTCCTGTCGGTGAGTGACGGTGAAGAACGAAAACACAGCGTCAGGTTAGGCGCGTCCACCTATAATGAACAGTCATTGATGAATATTTCATTTATTTTCATTTGAAATGAAAGTACTCGATCTCGATGCCGTGCGCGCGTTCGTGCTGGTCGCCGACCTCGCCAGTTTCACGCGTGCCGCCGATGCGCTCGGCACCACGCAATCGGCCGTCAGCCTGAAGCTGAAGCGACTGGAGGCCCATCTCGGCAAGCCGCTGCTGGCGCGCACGCCGCGCGTCGTCAAGCTGGCCGCCGACGGCGAGAATTTCCTGCCGGCCGCCCGTGCGCTGCTCGACGCGCACGAGCGTGCGCTCGGCGCGATCTCGACCGGCACGGTGCGCCTGTCGCTCGGCGTCAGCGAGCACGTCGCGGTGCCCGACCTGCCGGCCGTGCTGACGAGCCTGCACCGGCAGGACCCGGGGCTGTCGCTGGAAATGCATCTCGGGGCGTCGACGAGCCTGCTCCCGCAATACGACGAACGGCGGTTCGACGCGGTGATCGCGCGGCACGAGCCTGGCGAGGACCCGCCGCGCGACGACGCCACGCCGCTGTTCACCGAGCCGCTGGCGTGGCTCGCCGCGCCCGACTGGGCGCCGCGCGCGGGCGAGCCGCTGCCGCTCGCGGTGCTGGCCGGCCCCTGCGGCGTGCGAGCCGCCGCGCTGCGCGCGCTCGATCGCGCGGGGTTGCCGTGGCGCGAGCGCTTCACGGGCGGCGGAGTCGCGGCGGTCACGGCGGCCGCCGCGGCCGGATTGGCCGTCTGCCCGCTCGCGCGGCGCGTCGCCCCGCGCACGCTGGTCGACGTCGGCGCGAAATTCGGGTTGCCGCCGCTGCCGCAATCGCAGGTCGTGCTGTATTCGCGCGTCCGCGACGCCCGCGCCGCCGCCGCGCTGCGCAGGTTTGCCGACAGCCTTGCAATCTCGGCGTAAACTGGCGGGCCCGCCGCCCGCAATCTCCAGACGAATGCCGATGAAGCCCGACGCCCGCAAGCACCTCCGCGCCAACCTGCTGATGCTCGGCGCCGCCGCGATCTGGGGCTCCGCCTTCGTCGCGCAACGCCTGAGCCTCGACGTGATCGGGCCATTCCTGTTCACCGGGCTGCGCTTCCTGCTCGGCGCGCTCGTGCTGGTGCCACTGCTGATGGTGAATGCGGCGTCGCGCGCGCAGCTCGCGGCGATCCGGCGCGAACCGGCGCTGCTGCTGCCGGGCCTCGCGCTCGGCGGGCTGCTCGCCGTATCGATCTCGCTGCAGCAGGTCGGCCTGCAATACACGCGGATCGCGAACGCCGGCTTCATCAGCTCGCTGTACGTCGTGATCGTGCCGCTGATGGGCGCGCTCGCGCGCCACCGGATCGGCGCGGGCACGTGGTTCGGCGCCTTGCTGGCCGCGATCGGCCTGTATTTCCTCAGCATCGACGAGCATTTCTCGGTGCTCTACGGCGACTGGTTCCAGCTCGCGGGCGCCGTCATCATCGCCGCGCACGTGATGGCGGTCGGCCATCTCGCGAAGCGCCACGATCCGCTCGTGCTCGCGTTCCTGCAGTTCGCCGTGTGCGGCGTCGCGTGTCTCGCGGTCGGCCTGGCGGTCGAACCGGTCAGCGCCGCGATGCTGCGCGGCGCGCTGCCGACGCTGCTGTACGGCGGGCTGCTGTCGGTCGGGGTCGGCTATACGCTGCAGGTCGTCGCGCAACGCGACGCGGCGCCCGCGCACGCGGCCGTGATCTTCAGCATGGAAGGCGTGTTCGCGGCGATCGCCGGCTGGGCCGCGCTCGGCGAAACGCTGACGCTGCGCGCGCTGGTCGGCTGCGCGCTGATGCTGGCCGGCCTGCTCGCGTGCCAGTTGCTGCCGAACGGCGACGCGCGGAAAAAGGACGAGGACGCGCTGCCGGCGTGACACCCACCGTCCCTATAATGGCGATTCGCGTGACTTCCACGCCAACCGCTTCCGACAGGCCAGCTCCGTGACGTCCACTTCCGTCGATCCCGCCGCCGACCTGCTGCGCGAACGCGCAGCGCACTACGCCGCCCAGGCGGCGCTGTTCCTGCGCGACCAGGCCCTCTCCACCGCGTCGCACGACCTGCGCAGCCCGCTGAATGCGATGCACAGCTGGGCCTACGTGCTCGAGCGCCAGCTCGCCAATGCCGATCCCAATCTCCAGCGCGCGCTTGCGGGCATCCGCACGGGCATCGACCAGCAGGTCGCGCTGATCGATGGCGTGCTCGACGCGCCGCGCGCGGAAACGCGCACGCTCGTGCTCGCGCCGCAGCCGTTCGCGCTGCGCGCGCTGCTCGACGAAACAATCGCGCTCGTCCGGTTCGCGCTCGCCGACGCACGCCAGGTCGCGCTCGACACGACGCTGCCGGACGGCGAGCCGTCGCTCACCGTCGATCGCGAACGCGTCGCACAGGCGCTGTGGACCCTGCTGACGACGGCCGTCGAAGCCAGCGCCGCGGGCAGCCGGGTCGCGTTCGCCTGCACGCGCGACGGCGCGCAGTTCACCGCGCGCGCCACCTGCACCGTGAATGCCGGCGTGCTGGTGGACCCCACGCAGCCGCATGCGTTCGAATCGTTCGCGCGGCGCGAGATGCTGCACGAGCGCGATGCGAAACGCAGCGCATGGACGCTCGCGCTATGCCAGCGCGTGGCCCTCGCGCACGGCGGCACGTTCGCGCACGACGTGTTCGCCGACGGCGCGGCCGCCACCCTCACCTTCTCGATTCCCTGCGAGGCGCCGGTGTAAGCAAGCGGTCGCCCGACGCATTACAAATTCCTTTCTGGCTCTATACTGGTGGGCCTGTCATAACCGGAGCGATTCTTTGTTACAGATCTTCGCGCTCATCGGCGCGTTGTTCCTGGTGGCCCTGAACGGGTTCTTCGTTGCGGCCGAATTCGGCCTCGTCAAACTC
>NZ_BCPP01000201.1:0-8483 GCF_016586125.1 Burkholderia sp. E168m23 | reverse complement strand
GAAGCCGGATCGAACACGTCGCCTTCGTGCGCGCTCGAATCCAGCAATTGCAGCGCCTCGCGCACGCGGCCGACGATGTTCTCGGCCATCGGCGTCGGCATCATCCCGGCTGGCGTGCTGACGAACAGCGGATCGTTCAGCGTCTTGCGCAGCCGCGCGAGCGCGTTGCTGACGGCCGGCTGCGTGAGGTTCAGCACCTCGGCCGCGCGCGTCAGGTTGCGCTTGTTGTAGATCGCCTCGAATACGACGAACAGGTTCAGATCAATCTTCGAAAGGCGCATCGCCGGATCTCCTTGCCGGCATCTTAATACGGCGTGCGCCTCCCGTTCACCCACGTCGCGCTCCCGTGCGGCGCGGCGCTCAGCCGCGCGGCGGCGGCGTCAGGTACGGCGTCGTCGCGCCGGGTTCGCCGCCCTTGATCTCCATCCGCGCGATGGCCTGCAGGTGCACCTCGTCCGGACCGTCGGCGAAGCGCAGCGCGCGGCCCCAGGTCCACAGGTCGGCCAGCGGCGTATCGGGGCTCAAGCCCGCCGCGCCGAATACCTGCATCGCGCGGTCGCATACGTCCGTATAGACGGTCGGCACGAGCGCCTTGATCATCGAGATTTCCTTGCGCGCCGCCTTCGCGCCGACCTTGTCGATCATCCACGCGGCCTTCAGCACCAGCAGGCGTGCCTGGTCGATCTCGATACGCGAGCGCGCGATCCATTCGCCGACCGTGCCGTGCCGGTTCAGCGGCTTGCCGAACGCGACGCGCGACTGCGCGCGGTCGACCATCAGCTCCAGCGCCAGCTCGGCCGCGCCGATCGAGCGCATGCAGTGGTGAATACGGCCCGGCCCGAGGCGCGCCTGCGCGAGCGCGAAGCCGCTGCCTTCCTCGCCGAGCAGGTTGCGCGCCGGCACGCGCACGTTGTCGAACGTGATCTCGCAGTGCCCTTCCGGCGCGTGGTGATTGACCACCGTGATGTTGCGCACGACCGTCACGCCCGGCGTGTCGCGCGGCACGAGGATCATGCTCTGCTGCTGGTGCGACTCGGCCTCGGGATCGGTCTTGCCCATCACGATGAAGATCTTGCAGTTCGGATGCGCGGCGTTCGTGATGAACCACTTGCGGCCGTTGATCACGTACTCGTCGCCCACGCGCTCGATGCGTGTCGTGATGTTGGTCGCATCCGACGACGCGACGTCGGGCTCCGTCATCGCGAACGCCGAGCGGATTTCCCCGCGCAAGAGCGGCAGCAGCCACTGTTCGCGCTGCTCGGGCGTCGCGAACATGTGCAGCAGTTCCATGTTGCCGGTGTCCGGCGCGTTGCAGTTGAACACTTCCGACGCCCAGCTCACGCGCCCCATGATCTCGGCGAGCGGCGCGTATTCGAGGTTCGTCAGGCCCATCCCCGGCTCGTCGTCCTTCAGGTGCGGCAGGAACAGGTTCCACAGCCCTTCCGCCTTCGCGCGTTCCTTCAGTTCCTCCATGAACGACACCGGATACTGGCCCGCGTGCACTTCGTCGTTCCACTGGCGGATGCGCGGCACGATGTGCGCATCCATGAATGCGCTCACGCGTTCGCGCAGTGCTTCCACTTTCGGGGTGTAGCCAAAGTCCATGATCGACTCCTCGAGATTTCCGTGTTTCCGTTCGTTCGGTTCAGAAGGCCGAGACGCCGCCGTCGACGGCGACGGCCTGCCCGGTCAGATACGTGTTGTCCTTCGCGCACAGCATCAGCATCGTCGCGACGATTTCGTCGGGCCGGCCGAGCCGCTTCATCGGCGAGCCCTGCGCCAGAAAATCCTGGCGCTCGCCGATCTCGCTGTCGGTGACCATCGGCGTCGTGCTGTAGAACGGGCACACCGCATTCACGCGGATGCCGTGGCGCGCGTATTCGAGGGCGGCCGTCTTCGTGAGCCCGACCACCGCATGTTTCGACGCCGCATACGCGGCCAGCTTCGGCGCGCCGCCGAGCCCGGCCATCGACGCGACGTTCAGGATCACGCCTTCGCGCTGCGCGAGCATCTGGCGGATCTGGTGCTTCATCCCGAAGAACACGCCCTTGGCGTTCACCGCGAAGTTCAGGTCGAGATCGGCTTCGTCGGTGTCGATCAGCGCCTTCATCGGCGGCGCGATGCCCGCGTTGTTGATGCCGACGTCGAGCCGCCCGAATCGCGCGACGGCTTCCTGCACCAGCGCGGCGACCTCCGTTTCGACGCGCACGTCGCAGCGCTGCGCGATCACGTCGGCGCCGGCCGCGCGCAGCGGCGCGGCCACGCGTTCGAGCGCATCGCCGTTCAGGTCGCCGAGCGCGAGCCGCGCGCCCATCGCGGCGAGTTCGCTCGCGAGCAGCGCGCCGAAGCCGCTCGCGGCGCCGGTGATCATCACGGCCTGGCCGGCGTAGCTGTCCAGTTTCATCGCGCGCTCAGATCGTCAGGCCGCCGTCGACGACGATGCATTCGCCGTTCGTGTAGCTCGCCGCATCCGACACGAGATACAGCACGGTGCCGGCCATTTCGCGCGGCTCCGCGTGGCGGCGCAGCGGAATCTTCGTCATCCAGGTTTCGTAGATGTCCTTGTCCGCGAACAGCGCGCCCGCGAACTTCGTCTTCGTGAGCCCCGGCAGCAGCGCGTTCACGCGGATGCCGAGCGGCCCGCATTCCTTCGCGAACGCCTTCGTCATGTTGACGACGGCCGCCTTCGTGATCGAATAGATGCCCTGCCAGTCGCCCGGCTGCAGCGCATTCACCGATGCCGTGTTGACGATCGCGCCGCCGCCGTGCGTCTTCATCAGCTTGCCGGCTTCGACCGACATGAAGAAGTACCCGCGGATGTTCACGTCGACGGTCTTCTCGTACGCGGCGAGATCGGTATCGAGGATGTGCCCGAAATACGGGTTCGCAGCGGCGTTGTTCACGAGGATGTCGAGGCGGCCGTGCTTGCCGCGGATGTGTTCGAACGTCGCGGCGATGTCCTCCAGGCGCCCGACGTGGCACGCCAGCGCCTCGGCGCGGCCGCCCGCCGCGACGATCGCGTCGGCCACGGCCTGGCAGTCGTCGAGCTTGCGGCTCGACACGATCACGTACGCGCCCTGCTCCGCGAGCAGTTTCGCGATTTCCTCGCCGATGCCGCGGCTCGCGCCCGTCACCAGCGCGATCTTGCCCGTCAGGTCGAACAGGTTCGTTGCCATGTTGCTGTGCTCCTCCATTGATGGTGTTGTCGTATTGCCGCGCGGCGATCGTGACGATCGTGACCCTTCGCGGCGATCTCAGCGATGCGCGTCGATCACGCCGACGGCCAGTTCGGCCAGCCGGCCGGCCATTTCGCCGACGCGCAGCGCCTGCTCGCTCGATGCGTTGCCCTGCAACGCGCGCGCCTTCACGCCCTGCGCGATCGCCGCGAGCCGGAAGAAGCTGAAGGCGAGGTAGAAATGCCAGTCGCGGATCGGCGCGATGCCGCGCAGTTCGCAGTAGCGCGCGACGATCGCCGCTTCGTCGGGAATCCCGAGCGCCGCGCGATCCTGGCCCGCGAGCCCGCGCACCTGGCCGCCGGACGGCAGCCGCAGGCACATGCAGAAGTACGCGAGATCGGCGAGCGGGTTGCCGAGCGTCGACAGTTCCCAGTCGAGCACGGCCTGCACGCGATAGCCGTCGCGCGCGAACATCAGGTTGTCGATCCGGAAGTCGCCGTGCACCAGTGCGGGCCGGCCCGTATCCTCGGGACACGCCTTCGGCAGCCAGTCGATCAGCGTCTCCATCGCATCGAGGCGCCCGGTTTCGGCCGCGCGATACTGCTTCGTCCACACGCCGATCTGGCGTTCGAAGTAGTTGCCCGGGCGGCCGTAGTCGGCAAGGCCCACCGCGTCGACATCGACGTCGTGCAGCGCGGCCATCGTCCGCAGCAGTGCGTCGTAGCAGGTCGCGCGCTCGGCCTTCGGCAGTTCCGGCAGCGCAGGGTCCCAGAAGATCCGGCCGTCCTCGAAGCTCATCACATAGAACAGGCTGCCGATCACGTCGCGGTCTTCGCACAGGTGATACGGATGCGCGACCGGCACCGCGGTACCCGACAGCGCGGTGAGCACGCGGAATTCGCGGTCGACCGCGTGCGCGGATTTCAGCAGTTCGCCCGGCGGCTGGCGGCGCAGCACGTAGCGGCCGCTCTTCGCATTCAGCAGGAAAGTCGGATTCGACTGGCCGCCGGCAAACTTCTCCGTGTCGACCGGGCCTTCGAAGCCCGGCACGTGGGTTTCCAGATAGCGCGTGAGGCGGGCTACGTCGAGTTGCTGGGAAGGGTTCGTCATCGTCGCGATCGTTCGTGGGTCAGCCGTAGGTGCGCAGCGCGTGTCGTTCGGGGTCCTCCAGATGCGGGATGCCGTTGAACGACGCGAGGTGGAACGCCTCGGCGTTGAAGAAAAACTGCGAAAGACTGCTGTTGCGGATCTGCAGGTTCAGCGCGATCGCGCTCGACGGCGGGGCCGCGAGCACCTGCTGCACGGTGACCGCGATCGGGCCGCCGGAGCTCACCGCCAGTACGCGCTGGCCGCCGCCTGCGCGGATCGCCGCGCGCGCGTCGGCCACGCGCTGCTGGAAATGGGCCCAGGTTTCGGGAGCCGCATCGCCGAGCTTGTCCTCGGTCCACAGCTGCAGCACCTGCCGGAGCGCGCGGAAATGGTCCTTCATCGTGCCGGCCGCGAGCCGCGCGATCTCCGGGTAGTCGCTGGCGGCGGCCGCGAACAGCCCGTGGAAATCGTATTCGTTCAGGCCGGGATGGCGATCGACCGCGACGCCTTCGCGGCCCATCCCGCGCAGGATCGCGGCGACCGTCTGCGCATGGCGGTTCATCGTGCCGCAGATCACGCGGTCGAACGCCAGGCCCTGCCGCACGAAATATTCGCCGAGCCAGACGCCCTGCTGGTCGCCCGCCGCGGAAAGCCGGTCGTAGTCGTCGGTGCCGAATGACGCCTGCCCGTGCCGTACCAGAAAGAGTTCAGCCATTGCATGCCCGCCTGAGTGAAGGATTCAGCATAGCGAGCGGGCGACCATTTTTAAAATTTATTTGTTGAATGAACTGGCATTCATGATGTAAATGCCCCTGCCTTCGCAGATGGCGTGGCTTTGTCCGACTTATACTGCCCGATCCGCCCCCTTCACAGGAGTCCCGCCCATGTCGCATTCCCCGCCCAACGACCTGCCCCGCTATCGTTTGCTGACGGGCAAGGACGACGCCACGTTTTGCCACCGTGTGTCGGATGCGCTGGCGCTCGGCTATCGCCTGTACGGTTCGCCCGCCGCCACCTTCAACGGCGATCACGTCGTCGTCGCTCAGGCCCTGCTCTGGCCGGACACCGCCGGCACGGACGCCGGCGCGTAATCCCGGTCGCCCGCCGCGCACCGTCCGATGCGGCAGCGGCGCCCTACGGAACGATCGTCCCCTCGCGGCACGCGAATTGCGACAGCCGACACCGTGTCGAATAAATCCAGGAGGGATGCGATGCTCGGTACGATCCTCATCATCGTTCTGATTCTGCTGCTCATCGGAGCATTTCCTGCATGGCCGCATAGCCGAAGCTGGGGCTACTGGCCATCGGGGACCGTCGGGCTGATCGTCGTCATTGTCGTGATACTGGTGCTGCTCGGTCGCATCTGACGCCCCCGCCACCCGCGGCGGGACGCGTCGCAGCCGGCACGGGTGCGTGCCTTCCCGAGCCTTCGCCGTGGATTCTTTACACGACGAGACCCGCAAAGACATGCACCCGATGCCGTCAACCCTTTCCGTTACTGGCCACCCTCCAGGCGTAACTGGAGCTTGCTCTTCACCGACGTCACGCCCGGGACCTGGCGGGCCGCGTCCACCGCGGCCCGGTCCTGCGACTCGTCGGCGATCTGCCCGGCCAGTGTCACGTCGCCCGTCTTCGCCTTCGCGAACACGGTGACCTGCGCATTGCCCACGCCGGGCGCTCTCACGATGGCCTGCCGAACCTTCTTCGCGAATGCGCGGTCGGCCGCGCGTTCGGCCTTCTTCGCCGCCCGCGGCGACGCGGCCGCCGATGCCGCCTGCTCGGCGGGCGCGGTGGGTGCGGCGGACTGCGCGTGACCGGCCAGCGGCGACAACGCAACGAAACCTGCAACGACGATTGCAAAACGGGACTTCATCGGATTCTCCTCGACAGGAACGAACGGGTACAACGGGTACGACGGATGGGCCGGCCGTCAGGCCGTGACACCGGCCACCGCACGGGCACGGGCACGCTCGCGGCCGCGCGGCGCCGCGAGCGCGTCGAGCGCGCGGGCGTCGGCTTTCAGCGCGGGCGACAACCCCAAGCGCAGATGCTCGACGAAGGTGCGAACCTTCGCGTCCAGGAAGCGGCGCGACGCATACATCGCGTAAACGTCGAGCATCGTCAACCGGTAGTCCGGCAGCACGCGCACGAGCCGCCCGCTGCGCAGGTCGTCGATCGCCGAATAGATCGCCAGCGAGCCGATGCCCAGCCCCGCGCGCAGCGCGATCGACAGCGCCTCCGGCGCATTCGCGTGGAACGGCGCGGCCGTGACCGCATGCGACGCGGTCTGGCCGCCGGGGCCGTGCAGCAGCCATTCGTCGTTCGCTTCGGCCGGCGTATCGAGGCGCAGGCAGGTATGGCGTGCCAGGTCGGCGGGCGCGGACGGCACGCCGTGGCGAGCCAGGTAGGCCGGCGACGCAACCAGCACGCTGAACGACGTGCCGCATGAATGCGCGATGCAGGCGGAATCAGGCAGGCTCGCGGCCGTGACGACCGATACGTCGTAGCCTTCCTCGACGAGATTGGGCATCCGTTGCGAATAAGTCATCTCGATGGCGACTTCGGGAAAGCGCGCCCGATAGGCGACGGCCAACGCGGTCACATGGCTCTGCCCGAGCCCCGGCATCGTATGCACGCGCAAGCGTCCGTACGGGCGGACCAGCGCGTTCCGGGCCTCGGCATTCGCCTGGTCGACATCGCCGAGAATCGATTGCAGGCGCTCGAAATAGCGGCGCCCGCTGTCGGTCAGTGCGATTTTCCGGGTGGTCCGGTTCAACAGACGAATCTGCGCATACGCCTCCAGGCTCGCGACGGCCCGCGACACCTGCGCGGTCGCGACATCGGTCTGCTTCGCCACGGCGGAGAAGCTGCCGGCCTGCACGACGCGAACGAACGTCCGCATGTTCTCGAGCATGTCCATTTCGACTCATCGTCCAGTGCGGTGCTGCATCCACGCGACGCGCCGGCGGGGCGCGGCGACGCATTCGGTGCCCCGATTGTCGGGCCATCCCCGCCGCAGCTTCAGCCCCCCGACCGGGGGCTGAAGCGTCCGCGGATCATGTGGAATGCTTGGCGTTTGCGTCGATGGCAGCCCGAAGCGCATGATCCGCGGCCGGCGTCGCCAGCACGATCTTGCCGATATGCCGTCCCGAATCCATCAGCTCGTGCGCCGCGCGCGCGTCGCGCAAATCGAACAGCCGATAGACCTGCGGCCTGACCGTGCCTTGCCGGATCAGCGGCCACACGGCCTCCTCGAGCTCGCGAATGATCTGCGCCTTCTCCGCGTAAGTGCGCGAGCGCAGCGTCGAGCCGATGTGCGTGAGCCGCTTCGTCAGCATCGGAAACAGATCGAGCTCCTTCGCGGGGCCATTGATCACGCCGATCTGCACGATGCGCCCGTTCATCGCGGCCGCCGCGAAATTGCGCGCGACGTAGTCGCCCGCGATGATGTCGACGATCACGTCGACGCCCTTGCCGCCCGTGAAGCGCGCGACTGCCTCGACGAAATCCTCGCTGCGATAGTCGATCGCGAGATCCGCGCCGAGCCGCATGCTCGCGTCGCGCTGCGCGTCCGACCCGACGGTGGTGATGATCGTCGCCGCGCCGAACGCCTTCGCCAGCATCGTCGCCGTCGTACCGATGCCCGACGCGCCGCCGTGGATCAGCACGCTTTCACCGGGGGAAAACCGACCGCGCTGGAACAGGTTCAGCCAGACCGTCATGAAGGTCTCCGGCAGCGCCGCTGCCTCGGCCATCCCGAGGCCGTCGGGAATCGCGAGCGTGTTGCTCTCGTTCGCCACCGCGTATTCCGCGTAGCCGCCGCCGGGAATCAGCGCGCAGACGCGATCGCCGACGACGAACCGCGTGACGTCGCGCCCGACCGCGACGACCTCGCCGGCGATCTCGAGGCCGGGAATGTCGGACGCGCCGGGCGGCGGATCGTACAGCCCCTTGCGCTGGAATACGTCCGGGCCGTTGACGCCGGCCGCGTGAATCCGGATCAGCACGTCGCCGGGGCCCGGCACCGGTACGGCCCGGGTCGCCGGCACGAGCACGTCGGGGCCGCCGGGCCGCACGATTTCGATCGCGGTCATGTGGGTGGGCAGGGGGGCGCGTCATCAATCACGATATGATCCTCAACGTTCGTCGATGCGCGGCCGATTCGCGGGCCATCCCCGAATCGCGGCATCGCCATGTAGGTGAAGCCAGTCTATGGGC
>NZ_BCPP01000200.1:0-8523 GCF_016586125.1 Burkholderia sp. E168m23 | reverse complement strand
ACCGGTGCTCATTTTTGCCCCTTGATCGGCAGCGGGACCGCCCCGGCTGCTACGGGCCAAAATTTATCGTAGAAAAATAATTTCAGGTTGCGTGTTCGACCTAAGATGGAAGCGTTTTGGCAATTCAATGCTTCAAAAAACGAACATTCCGGCACTGCATGCCTCAACCGAATAGGTCCGATTAATGACCGCGATCGAACTGGACGAAATGGACCGTCGCATTCTGAGAGCGCTCCAGGAAGATGGGCGCATCCAGAACGTGGAACTGGCGCAGAAAGTGGGCTTGTCGCCGTCACCGTGCCTGCGTCGGGTCAGGCAGCTGGAACAGGCCGGGGTCATCGAACGCTACACGGCGCTGCTCGACGCCTCGAAGATCGGCGCGGGGTTGACCGTGTTCGTCCGTATCTGGCTGACGAGCCAGGACGCGAAAACCGTCGACCGTTTCACCGAGGCGGTTCAACGGCTGCCACAGGTGCTCGAGTGCCACTTGATGGCGGGCGATTGCGATTGCCTGCTGCGGGTCGTGACCGCCGATATCGACGCCTATCGAAAACTCCAGATCGACCACTTGACCCGAATCGAAGGCGTGCAGAGCGTGAAGACCGAGATTCCGATGCAGAAGATCAAGCAGACTTCCGTGCTGCCGCTTTGAGCGTGCGCGGCGCTGCGGCAAGCCGTATGTGAAACGCCGTTCCCCTCGGACCGAGGAAGGAGTTGCGCCAGCGGTGACGCTTGCGCATCGCCGGCCCGGAGGCTGCGTCGCTTGAATGCCCGGTGGGGACTACCCGATGTCCATCACCGCCTTGCCCGACTGGCGGCGTTCCTCGAGAGCGGCGTGCGCGTCCTCGACGTTGTCCAGCGTGTAGCGTCCGTTGATTTCGACATGCAACGCCCCCTGCGCGATGGCGGCGAACACGTCGTCGGCGCGGCGCTGCACGGTGATTGCGTCGGCGAGATGATCGGCGAGCCGCGGGCGTGTCAGGAACAACGAGCCGGCTTCGCCGAGTTCGTACGGGTCGAGATCGCTGATCGGGCCGGTCACCGAGCCGTAGTTGACCACCAGCCCGCGCACCCGGGTCGCGCGGAAGCTGTCGCGCAAAGTGGTCTTGCCGACGGCATCGAACACCACGTCCACGCCGCGACCGTCGGTCAGTTCGCGGATGCGGTCCGCGAAGCCGCCGTGCTCGTAGAGCAGCACGTGATCCGCACCGCGCGCACGCGCGATCGCGGCCTTGTCGGCCGTGCTCGTGGTGGCGAACACTTCGACCCCGCGCCGCTTCGCCAACTGCACCAGCAATTGGCCGATACCGCCCGATGCCGCATGGACGAGGCAGGTCATGCCGGCTTCGAGCTTGCCGACGTCGTCGAGCAGATAATGCGCGGTCGAACCCTGAAAGATCGCTGCTGCGGCGAGATCGTACGCAATGTCGTCCGGGATGCGTGCAAGCCGTGCGGCGGGCACGACGGCATACTCGGCGTATGCACCCCAGACGATGCACCACGCGACGCGATCGCCGGCGCGCACGGACGTGACGCCCGCCCCCACCTCGACGACCTCCCCCGCGCCCTCCATGCCGAGCGTGCACGGAATCCGCACGGGATAGGTGCGCGAATCGCGGTACTTCCCCTGTCGCGTATGAACGTCCATGAAGTTGATGCCGGCCGCGACCACACGCACCAGCACTTCGCCCGCGCCCGGCTTCGGCACGTCGATATCCACTCGACGCAACACGTCGGGGCCGCCGTATTCATGAATCTGAATGGCTCGCATGAGCATGTTTCCTTCGTTTGATCACGTTTGAACGAAATGCGCGTCTGGTCGCGGCGCATCGACGAAACGGTGCGTCGACGCGGGACGGCACGACGTCGACGACGATCGCGAGCACGGCATTCAGCCTTGCATCTCGTGTTCCCACCAGCCGCGCGTGTTCACATCGGCAGCATCGGCGAGCGCTTCCAGTTCGGCGATTTCGTCGGCGGCAAGCGTGATGCGGCTGGCTCGAGCCAGGCCATCGACATGGTCGGGCCGGGTCACGCCGACGATCGGCGTCGTTCCCTTGGCGATGGCCCAGGCCGTCGCGACATCGGGCGCGGCTGCCCCGCGCTTCCGACCGATCGCGGCAAGTGCATCCGTCAGCGCTTTCAGCCGAGGCAGCATGCGATTGTAGGTCTGCGCCCTGTTGCTGCCTTCCGGCAAAGGATGCGCCGGACCATACTTGCCGCTCAGCGCGCCCTGCTCGAGCACCATATAGGCGAAGAACGGGATGCCGCGATCGCGGCAATAGTCGAGGATGCCGGCGCGCTCGGAATCGCGGTAAAGCAGACTGTAGTGGTTCTGGATCGCTTCGACCCGAAACCCGGCTTCGCGGAGAATCCGGTCGGCCTGTTCGATTTCGCCCAGGTTGTGATTCGAGACGCCGACGTGCTTGATCTTCCCGCTCTCGAGCAACGGAACCAGGTGCGGTGTCCACCGCGCCACATCGGCCGGATTGTGAATCCAGTAGAGGTCGACGTAATCCGTACCGAGGCGGGCCAGACTCTGCGCCAGCATGTCCGCCACCGGATCGGCGCCGGTTCCCGCGGCCTGCGGGGTGAATTTCGTGGAAAGCCGGTAGTCGCTGCGCGCGAAGCGCTTCAGCACTTCGCCGAGTACGGTTTCTGAACGGCCCATGCCGTACACCATGGCGGTGTCCCAGAGGCTGAATCCGGCCGCATGTGCCTTGTCGGCGACCGCTTCCAGGCCAGCCCGCGTGAGGCTGCTGCCGAAGTAGCCATTGCCCGCCTCGCCGCTGTCGCCCCAGGCCCACGTGCCCAGTGCAATCGTGGGGGGCTTCGGATTGTCGATTGTCATATGCGTTCCCTATTCGTTTCGCGGCCGGGTTTGCCGTGCCCCGGCTGCCGCTCACACTGTGATGCGCGGCGTCGCCGAACCGTTAGCCTGATATCCCGAAATAGCTGCACGATCCTCCAGAAACAGGTTCACATTGCCGCCCTTCCGTGCGGCATGCGATAGTCGGATGCATGGAAACCTTGACTGAAATCGCTTCCGTGATTGCCCGGCACGTGTCGATGGACGGCTTCCAGGCCACCCCGATCGAGCGGATGACGCTCGTTCGATCCTCCACGGTGACGATGCCGATGCCGAATGTTTACCGGCCGCAACTCTGTCTCGTCGCACAAGGACACAAGGAGGTCACGCTGGGCGACCGTGTCTTGAAATATGCGCCTGGGCGCTACGGAGTCGTGACCTACGATCTGCCGGCAACCGGCCGCGTGGTCGATGCGACGCCCGACAAACCCTACCTGTGCCTGTACCTCGATTTCGATCCGGTCATGCTGGCGGATCTGGCGCTGCGCGTGCCGCCGCCACCGGAAGCGCCCTCCCCGCCCGTCGGCAAGACGGTGTCCGACGCCGGCGCCGCGCTGCTCGATGCGGCGCTGCGCCTGCTGCGGCTGCTCGATAATCCGGCAGCGCTGCCCGTGCTCGGGCCGCTTGCCGAACAGGAAATCCTCTATCACCTGCTCGCCGGTCCCGACGGCGCCAGGATGCGCCACATTACCGCCAGCCAGGGCCGGGTGGCTCAGGTCGGTCGCGCCATCGCATGGCTCGGCAAGCATTTCCGGGAACGGTTCAGCATCGAGCGGCTTGCCGCGGAAGCGGGCATGAGCCCGTCGAGTCTGCACGAGCATTTTCGCGCGGTGACGGCGATGACGCCGCTGCAGTTCCAGAAGCAACTCAGGCTGCAGCAAGCGCGCAGCCTGATGCTGGTCCACGACATCGACGTCACGACCGCCGCCATCCGCGTGGGTTACGAGAGCCCGTCGCAGTTCAGTCGCGAATATCGCCGCCACTTTGGAGAATCGCCGGCACGCGACATCACTCGCTTGCGCGCTTCGGCGGATTCGGCAAGGATCACTTGAGCCGGCCGCCCGGCCGACCTCGCTGCGTACCCGGCACCGAGCAGTATGGGAGTGGCGCGCCGCAAGACAGGACGATCGCGCCGGCGAATTCGTGTGCCGTACGCATGAATTGACAGCCCCCATCGGCACGCCGAAACTGAGCATCCCTTTCCCTCGCTGTGGTCATCGGCATGAATTTCGAGATATCGGATTTGCGGGCCTTCGTGGCGACGGCCGACCTCGGCAGCTTTCGCGCGGCGGCCGACACGTTGCATCTGTCGGCGTCCGCGCTGTCGCGCCGGATAGAAAAACTCGAAGAGGTGCTGGGCGTCAGACTGTTCGAGCGAACCACACGGAAGATGGACCTGACGATCGTCGGCCGCGGGTTTCTCGAGCGCGCTCACCGCATCCTCAACGAGGTCGACAACTCGATGCTCGAATTCGACGACCTTGCCCGCAAGATGACCGGCGAACTCACGGTCGCGTGCGTGCCGTCGGCGGTGCGCTACTTCCTGCCGGAAACCATCGCGACCTATCATCAGCGCTACCCGGGCATTCGCCTGCGTCTCATCGACGAGCCGTCGTCGATGGTTTTTCTCGCCGTCGCGCGCGGGGAAGCCGATTTTGGCCTGACTTACGTCGGCACCGAAGAGCCGGACATCGAATTCACGCCGCTGCTCGACGACCCTTTCGTGCTCGCTTGCCCGCGCAGTCATCCGCTCGCAAAGCGCAAATCCGTCGCGTGGGCGGAGCTCGCCGGCCTCGAGTATTTGGCCATCGCACAAGGCAGCGGCAATCGCGCAGTCATAGACGAGGCGCTGGCAGGCGCGGCCGAGCGGCCCAAATGGTTCTGCGAGGTACGCCATGTGCCCGCGCTCGTGAGTCTGATCGAAGCGGGCCTGGGTGTCGGTGTCGTGCCTCGGCTCGCGATGCCCCGCGGCCCGCACAAGGCACTTGCGAGCGTCGCGCTCGTCGATCCGCCGATCCGGCGAACGCTGGGTGTCATCCAGCGGCGCGGCCGCGGGTTGTCCTCCGCGGGCCGCTTCTTCCTTCAGCTATTGACGGAGATGCGTGCACCCGGTGTGCCTCCCGCAAGCGCGGCCGCTTAGGCGAAGCACCGGCCCTCGGCTTCGGGCGGCACGGCAAGGCCTTCGCGGGCATCCGGTGATTGGGTTGGGTTCGATTCGTGCGCATGACGCACCAATCGAACGAAAATATGCGTTTGTTGCGTGAACCGCTCCTGCTCGATCATGTGCGAAACGCAAGCGGCGTGCTATTCGCAGCCGCTTGAACCGCACGGTTTTCAAATCGAAGGAGACAACGCGTTCCATGACCCAGCCCACTCCCACCCACGGCATCGTCAGCAAGGCACATCTGACCGAGCTGACCATCGAAGCACTCTGCGCGCTCGGCCTGACGCGCGCCGATGCGACCGACACCACCACGATCCTCGTGCTTGCCGATCTGTTCGGTCTGCGTACGCACGGCACGAGCCGTATCGAATCGTACGGCTCGCGCCTGCGCATCGGCGGCATCAATCCCGCACCGTCGATCACCACCGAACAGGTGGCGCCGGCCCTTTACCGCCTCGACGGCGACAACGGCATCGGCCCGCTCGTCGGCCATCGCGCACTCGATCTGGCGATGACGGCCGCACGCGAACAGGGCATTGCCTGTGTGTTCGTGCGCGGCAGCAATCACTTCGGTCCCGTCTCACCCTATTCGTACCTCGCGGCGATGCAGGGCTTCGCCAGCATCATCGGCAGTAACGCGACGACGACGATCGCGCCGTGGGGCGGCACCGACGCCCGCCTGGGCAACAGTCCCGTCGGCTTTGGCGTCCCGAACCCGAATGGTCGTCCGTTCATGCTCGACATGGCGATCAGCGTCGCGGCACGGGCGAAGATCCGCAACGCGCTCAAGCGGGGCGAGCCGATTCCCGGCGACTGGGCCACCGACGCTCACGGCAAACCGACCACCGATCCGAAAGCCGCGCTCGACGGCTTTCTGCTGCCGATCGGCGGCCACAAGGGCTACGGCCTCGCACTGGTGGTCGACCTGTTCGCGGGACTGCTTTCCGGAGCGGCGTATCTCACGCACGTCAAGTCGTGGGAGGACGACCCTGAACAACCGCAGAATCTCGGCCACTTCTTCATTCTCATCGATACGACCCGGCTCGGCAGCACCGGGTGGCTCGTCGCGCGCATGGCCGATTACGCGGCGATCCTGCACGGCTCCCAACCCGCCGATCCGGAGGCGCCCGTGATCGTGCCCGGCGAGATCGAACTCGGTCGCCTGGAACGCCAGATGGCGGAAGGCATCGATATCGGCGCGGCACAGCTCGCGATGCTGGAAGCGACCGCCCGTCCGCGGCGCTGAACGCCGCGTTCGCGAGCGTGGCCCGCCACGCTCGCGCCGTTCCAAACGCACGGCGCGGTAGCAAACCGACAAGCGACGGACCGGATAGCGCGTTCGAGCGCCCGGCCGTCAAGCACATAACAAGCTCCAGGGAGCGACAGGTGACAAACATTCGATGGCGCATCGTCCTGCTGCTGTTCATCGCAGGCTTCATCAATTATCTCGACCGTGCGGCGCTGTCCGTCGCCGCCCCCGCCGTCATGCGGGAACTGCATATGTCGCCGAGCAGCCTCGGGCTGTTGTTCTCGACATTCTTCATCGGCTACGCGGCATTCAATTTCATCGGCGGATGGGCGGCGGATCGCTGGGGCGGCAAGCGCGTCTTCTCCGGGGCAGTCCTGACGTGGTCGTTGCTATGCGGCGCGACCGGTCTTGCCGGCGGCTTCGGCTCGCTGCTGGCCGTCCGCACGCTGTTCGGCATGGCCGAAGGCCCGCTCGCGACGACGATCAACAAGATCGTGAACAACTGGTTTCCGCACAAGGAATCGGCGACCGCATTCGGCTTCGCGAATTGCGGCCTGCCGCTGGGCGGCGCGGTTGCAGGGCCGGTCGTCGGCCTGCTGACGGCCGCTTACGGCTGGCGCGTCGCATTCGCCGGCATCGCGTGTTTCGGCTTGCTCTGGCTGGTGTTCTGGATGTTCATGGCGACCGACAAGCCGCATCAGCATGCACGCGTATCCGATGACGAACGCCGGCTGATCGAATCCGACCGAAGCGTCCCGGAAAGCCCGTCGGACCTGCGGCCCCTCGGCTTCTACCTCAAGCAGCCCGCCATTCTCGCGGCGATGATTTCGTACTTCGGTTACAGCTACATCCTGTTTTTCTTTCTCACCTGGTTCCCGACCTTTCTGACGATGGACCGTCACCTGAGCCTGAAAAGCATGAGTCTCGCGACGGTGCTGCCCTGGCTGCTGGGGTTCATCGGCTACGGACTGAGCGGCGTGCTGTCCGATCTGATCTTTCGCCGCACGGGCAACGCACTGCTCGCGCGCAAGCGGGTATTGATCGCCTGTCTCGGCACGGCAGGCGTGTGCGTCACGCTGGCCGGCGCCGTGACCACGACGCTCGGTGCGCTGCTGTTGATGGCCGTTGCGGTGTTTGCCCTTTATCTGAGCGGCAGCGCCTATTGGGCACTGATTCAGGACACGATCCCCGGCCCGAAACTCGGCAGTGTCGGCGGCTGCGTACATGCGATCGCCAACTGCGCGGGCATCGTCGGCCCGGCTGCAACCGGCTTTCTCGTGCAGGAAAGCCATACGTTCTTCAGCGCGTTCTTTCTCGCGGGCGGTATTGCGCTCGCCAGCGTGCTGGCCGTCGCGATACTGCTGAGGCCCCGAGCGCTCGCGCAACGCGAGTCGAGCGATGCACGGGTCTGCGGCTGAAGGCCCGTGCCCACCCATGAATTTCTTTTCTTCACGCTATCGACATGAAACCCGACCCATCCGTCATTCGCGCACTCACACCCACCGGCAAGCTGCGGGCATCGATCAATCTCGGGAATCCCATTCTCGCGGGCAAGGACGCATCGGGCGAACCGGCCGGTGTGTCGGTCGACCTGGCGCGCGCCTTTGCCGCAACGCTCGGCGTGGCACTTGAACTCGTGGTGCTCGACGCAGCCGGCAAGTCCGTCCAGGCGGTCAGCGACGAGCGGGCAGACATCGGCTTCTTCGCCATCGATCCACGACGAGGAGAAACCATCGCGTTTACCGATCCGTACGTTTTGATCGAAGGCTATTACATGGTGCGCGATGAATCGTCGATTCGCGCCAACGACGATGTCGACCAGCCGTCGATCCGCGTGGCAGTTGGTGAGGGAAGCGCTTACGATTTGTTCCTGACGCGCGAGTTGAAGCATGCGCGGATCGTGCGGGCACCGACGTCTCCGACCGTCGTCCGGACGTTCCTCGACGAGGGCCTGGAAGTCGCCGCCGGCGTCAAGCAACAGCTCGAGGCGGACGCACGTCAAGCGCCTGGCCTGCGTTTGCTCGACGAACGATTCATGGTGATCCGTCAGGCGATGGGTTTGCCGAAAAGCCGCGGTGCGGCGGCAGCCGACACGTTGCGGGCCTTCGTCGAGGAAGCGAAGGCATCCGGGTTCGTCGCCGAGGCACTCGCGCGGCACAAGATTACCGGCGCGTCGGTCGCGCCCGCTGCGTAGGCCGATGCGGCCCATGCGTCGTCGGCTTCGGCGTCAGTCGCGTCAGT
>NZ_BCPP01000199.1:0-8538 GCF_016586125.1 Burkholderia sp. E168m23 | reverse complement strand
AACCTTGCTTAGTATCGAATCAGAACGGCAAGTTCATAGGCTTTGTCTAAACGGCGCTCATGCGCGCTTCGTTGACAAACCCGTCTGCCCGGCGTCGATGACGGGACCGCGTTGCAACGCGTCGAGCACGACCGGCGGGATGGCCGCGGGCCGGATGCCGTGACGGTCGACGCAGCCGAGGCGGATATGCCCGGCCACGAGCAGCGTGTCGCCACACCAGGCTTCCTGCGTGAATTCCACCGAGGCACGGCCGATGCGTCCGGGCCGGCTCGTGATCGTCAGCGTGTCGTCGAGTCGCGCCGGCGCGCGGTAGTCGAGCGACGTGCTGCGCACGATGAAGATCGCACCGGTGTCGTCCGCGAGCCGACGCTGGTCGACGCCGCATGCACGGAGCCACTCGGTGCGGGCGCGCTCGAAGAACTTCAGGTAGTTGGCATAGAAGACGATGCCGCCTGCATCGGTATCCTCGTAGTACACGCGCACCGGCCAGGTAAAGCCGGACGGCGCTTCCGGGGAGCGGGTAGGCTGAGTCATGGCGCGCATTCTACCGGAAGGCAAAGGCCCGATTCGTAACCGATTCGTAACGGAATGTAGTGCGTCGTAGCACACCGCGGGCCGCCCGGAGGCGGGCCCGCGGCTGCGGGGACGGGTCAGCCGCGATGGATCGTGAGGCCGGCCGGGGCTTGCGCGACCGGCATCATTTCGATCGTATTGATGTTGACGTGCGCGGGGCGCGTGGCGATCCAGTAGATCGTATCGGCGATGTCCTCGGCCGTGAGCGGCTGGACGTTCTGGTAGACGTTCGCCGCCTTTGCATCGTCGCCGCGGAAGCGGACGTTCGAGAATTCCGTGCCGCCGCACAGGCCCGGTTCGATGTCGGTGACGCGCAACGGCGTGCCGATCAGGTCGGTGCGCAGGTTCAGGCTGAATTGTCTGACGAAAGCCTTGGTCGCGCCGTAGACGTTCCCGCCCGGATACGGATAGGTGCCGGCCACCGAGCCCAGATTGAAGATATGGCCGCGACCGCGCGCGATCATGCCCGGCAGCAACGCGTGCGTGACGGTCACGAGGCCCGAGCAGTTCGTGTCGATCATGGTCTGCCACTCGTCGAGGCTCGCCTTCTGGGCCGGCTCGACGCCGAGCGCGAGGCCGGCGTTGTTGACGAGCACGTCGAGCGCCGCGAATTCGGCGGGAAGGGCGGCCGGCACGGCTTCGACGGCCGCGCGGTCGCGCACGTCGAGCTCGAACGGCAGCAGCGCGTCGCCGAGTTCGGCCGCGAGCGCATCGAGGCGATCCTTGCGGCGTGCGGTGGCGACGACGCGATGGCCGCCCTTGACGAAGGCACGGGAGATGGCGGCGCCGAAGCCGGCGGACGCACCTGTGACGAACACGATCATTGCTGCTCCTGGTCGGTAACGGAATAGCGGGTGGAATCCTGCAAGCCTACTGAGAATGCCGCACCGCGGCAAGACGGCGAAGCGTGTCGGCACGGGCGCGTAGAGTCTGGCCCTTATTGTTTGGAGCGCCCTGCCGTGCGGTTGCCTATTCATGACGCATCCAATACACTAATGCGCTCATCACCCCTGCGTGACTGGCGATAGAACCCTCAGGGTTCAAGGTGGAGCATCCCACCGTGAAGCGCGGGGCGCCGTTTTTGCCGTTCGCCTGGGCAGCCGTTGTGCGCCGTCGCGTGCATCGCCGGTGGCTGTCCTGCCTCGCGTCATACGGATTCTTCCGCCACGTCGAGCTGGTCTCGCCAGCAGCGCACCGTACTCGGCCACTCCGGTCAACCTGTACACACTTAACGGAAACCGTATGTTTGACAGAGCCCAAAGCACCATCGCGAACGTCGATCCCGAAATCTTTGCAGCGATCGAGCAGGAAAACCGCCGCCAGGAAGATCACATCGAGCTGATCGCATCGGAAAACTACACGAGCCCGGCCGTGATGGCCGCGCAGGGCTCGCAGCTCACGAACAAGTACGCGGAAGGGTATCCGGGCAAGCGCTACTACGGCGGTTGCGAGTACGTCGACGTGGTTGAGCAACTGGCGATCGACCGTGTGAAGCAGCTGTTCGGTGCGGAAGCGGCGAACGTGCAGCCGAACTCGGGTTCGCAGGCGAACCAGGGCGTGTTCTTCGCGATGCTCAAGCCGGGCGACACGATCATGGGCATGAGCCTCGCGCACGGCGGCCACCTGACGCACGGCTCGCCGGTGAACATGTCGGGCAAGTGGTTCAACGTGGTGAGCTACGGCCTGAACGAAAACGAAGACATCGACTACGAAGCGGCCGAGAAGCTCGCGCAGGAACACAAGCCGAAGCTGATCGTCGCGGGCGCGTCGGCGTTTGCGCTGAAGATCGATTTCGAGCGTCTGGCGAAGATCGCGAAGTCGGTGGGCGCGTACCTGATGGTCGACATGGCGCACTACGCTGGCCTGATCGCGGCGGGCGTGTACCCGAACCCGGTGCCGCACGCGGATTTCGTGACGACGACGACGCACAAGAGCCTGCGCGGCCCGCGCGGCGGCGTGATCCTGATGAAGGCCGAGTACGAGAAGCCGATCAACTCGGCGATCTTCCCGGGCATCCAGGGCGGCCCGCTGATGCACGTGATCGCGGCGAAGGCGGTGGCGTTCAAGGAAGCGCTGTCGCCGGAGTTCAAGGAATATCAGCAGAAGGTGGTCGAGAACGCACGCGTGCTGGCCGAAACGCTGGTCAAGCGCGGGCTGCGGATCGTGTCGGGCCGCACCGAAAGCCACGTGATGCTGGTCGACCTGCGCGCGAAGAACATCACGGGCAAGGCAGCGGAAGCGGCACTCGGCGCGGCGCACATCACGGTGAACAAGAACGCGATCCCGAACGATCCGGAAAAGCCGTTCGTGACGAGCGGCGTGCGCCTGGGTTCGCCGGCGATGACGACGCGTGGCTTCGGGCCGGCGGAAGCCGAGCAGGTGGGTAACCTGATCGCCGACGTGCTGGAGAACCCGGAGGACGCAGCGACGATCGAGCGCGTGCGTGCGCAGGTCGCCGAGCTGACCAAGCGTTTCCCGGTCTATCGCTGATCGCCGATGCGCTGCCCGTTCTGCCGGCATGACGACACGCAGGTCGTCGACTCGCGCGTGTCCGAAGATGGCGCCGCGATTCGCCGGCGCCGTCGCTGCTCGGCTTGCGACAAGCGCTTCACGACGTACGAGCGGGTCGAACTGAACCTGCCGGCCGTCGTGAAGAAGGACGGCAGCCGCACGGAATTCGACCGTCGCAAGATCGTCGCCAGCATGCAACTCGCGCTGCGCAAACGGCCGGTTGCGGCCGACGCGATCGACGCGGCGGTCGCCCGCATCGAGTATCAACTGCTCGCGACTGGCGAGCGTGAAGTGCGTAGCGAGAAGCTGGGCGAACTCGTGATGAACGAGTTGCGCGGCCTCGATACGATCGCCTATGTCCGCTTCGCATCGGTGTATCGCCGGTTCGAGGACGTTTCCGAATTTGCCGACGTGATCGAAGAGTTCCGTCGCGCCTCTCCCGCCAAGACCCCCCGTAAGCGCTGACGCGCTGCGTCCGTTTATCGTCTGCTCCATGGGTTCGATTCGCGCCGATTGTGTCGGTCGCGATCGCATGTCGCCTCGGCCGTTCGGCAAATGGCGCACGTTTGCACGCGCCGCTACAGTCGTCGCATCACCGTGGCGGAGGGCGATTGCGATGGAACGGGGCGCTCGACCCTTGAAGAATATGGTGCAACGATCGTGCGGATTCACGCTCGTCGAGTTGATGGTCGCCATGTCGCTCGCGGTGGTCGACATGGCGCCGCCCCCGGCGTTGTCGGACGCGCTCGCGTACGCGCCGCCGGATGGCGACGGTTCACCCGTGAGCTATGAACTGGCGGCGACGCCGCTCGACACCGGGCCGATGCACGACGATGCATGCGGCACGTTCACGCTGCGTTCGGACGGGACGAAAGGCAATACAGGAAGCGATGGCGTCGACGAACCGGGCGCTGTCTGCTGGGGTGTGCGCTGAGTGCGCAAGGAAGGCGCGCAGTGGCGCAGGGCCGTGCGCGCGGGATGCCGACGATCAGTCGTTCTGTGCGTCGAGCCCGCGTTCGTCGCGGGACTGTTTCCAGATCCGGTAGACCTCCCATGCGGCGAAGCCGAGCGTGCCCCACTTCAACGCGGGGCCCGCGCTCGCACGCAGCAGCGAGCGAACGGGTTTCGCCAGCACGAGCGACGCGAGCGAACTCAGCATCGGATACTGGTTGACGAGCTGGCCGAGGCTTGCGTTCAGGTTCTTGGCCGACTGGCCGAACCTGCTGGTCGACAGCCCGGGGATGAACACCTTGAGCCAGCTGAAGCGCGTGACGGCGTGGCGCATTTCGGCGGCAGCCTCCGCAAATTCGAGCCGCTCGACTTCGGATCGCAGGATCAGCAATTCCTTGCGGAGCGCGCGGTGCTGCGACGCACTCCAGTTCGATCGCGACGAATGGGAGCGGGAGGGATTGCCCGTGATGTTCTGGCTCATGGCGCGTCGACGAAGTAGGTGGGAGGGATGAGCGCGAAGGCGTTCACGGCTTGCCGCGGAACAGGTCGCGGTCTTTCTCGAGCTCGGCGAGCGTCGCCTCGAACACGGTCGGCGCGTCGCGCAGGCCCGAGCGCGCCTTCAGCGCGCATACGATGCCGCCAATGGCATACAGCGCGGTGATCGCGGCGAGCGCCTGCCAGCGGTAGGTATCCCAGAACGCGATCGCGATCAGCACGGTCAGGCTGATGAGCGCCATCGTCGCGAGCATCATCGCGGCGAGTCCGAGGAACAGCACGCCCATCAGGCGCTCCTTCTCCTCGGCGAGCTCGATGCCCACCAGTTCGAGGCGCGTCTGCAGAAGGCCGATGGCGGAGCCGACGAGGCGGCGCAACGGTCCTTGACCGGACGGCTGCGAGGGGGTGTCTGTCGTCATGGATGAGGTGCTTGCGCGTGCAGTAAGCAGCTAGGACAAAGCCGGCCGGCGCGGGCCGGCCGGCTTCGACGCCCGCAGGCCGCAACCCGGCCCGCGGGACGAAACGGCGCAGAGCGCGTTACTTGCGGTTGATCAGCAGGCCGATCAGCACGCCGACGCCGGCGGCCACGCCGATCGACGTCCACGGATGCTCGTGCACGTAGTCGTCGGTCGCGCGTGCAGCCTTCTTGCCTTTCTCGACCACCACGACCTGGACGTCGGCTGCCTTTTCCTTGGCCTGCTTCAGGCGCGACATGGCTTTCTCGCGCAGCTCGGCCGCACGGTCGCCCGTGCTGCTCGCCGCTTGCTTGAGCAGGTCTTCGGCGTCCGAGAGAACGGTTTTGATATCCGACATCAGTTTCTCCTTGTTGATTTCCGACATTGCAACTCCCTTCGTGCTGTCATGCTGCAGGTTCACATCGTAGCGAAACCCCTGCCTGCTGGCGAGCCGGGAAGACACACGGCGGCAGCGCAAGACTGCATGGTAAACGACTTGTAATCATGAACAGAGCGGCAAACGGGTTGAAAAGTTTCCCCCGCGAGCTTCCGTTCTGCCATGACGCCGGGTAAAAATGACAAAAAAGTATGAATATCAAACGGAATAATCGTTCGCACGGCCCATTGCTTCCCGTAAGCTGATGGACTGCCCCGCGCTGTCCAGCGCGCGGTTTCAACCAGCATCGTTCGAGGAGGGAACATCATGAGTCTGCGTCTTGGCGACATCGCACCGGATTTCGAGCAGGAATCGAGCCTGGGCACCATCAAGTTTCACGAGTGGCTCGGCAACAGCTGGGGCGTCCTGTTCTCCCATCCGGCCGACTACACGCCGGTGTGCACGACCGAACTCGGGCTGACCTCGAAACTGAAGGGCGAATTCGAGAAACGCAACGTGAAGGTGATCGCGCTGTCGGTCGACGGCGTCGAATCGCACAAGGGCTGGATCAACGACATCAACGAAACGCAGTCGACGGTCGTGGGCTTTCCGATCATCGCCGACGCGGACCGCAAGGTGTCGCAGCTGTACGACATGATTCACCCGAACGCGAACGAAACGCTGACGGTGCGTTCGCTGTTCGTGATCGACCCGAACAAGAAGGTGCGGCTCACGATCACCTATCCGGCCAGCACGGGGCGCAACTTCGACGAAGTGCTGCGCGTGATCGACTCGCTGCAACTGACCGATAATTACAAGGTCGCGACGCCCGGCAACTGGAAGGACGGCGACGACGTCGTGATCGTGCCGTCGCTGCAGGATCCGGAAGAGCTGAAGAAACGCTTCCCGAAGGGCTTCAACGCGGTGCGTCCGTATCTGCGGCTGACGCCGCAGCCGAACAAGTAAGCATCGGCGGCCAGGAGCCGCGGCTCCGATGAAAAAAAGCCCGCTCGGCAGTCATGCCGAGCGGGCTTTTGCTTGGGCGGCGTGCGCGGCATCGCTGCCGCGTGCGTCATGGCCGGATCATCAGAAGAATGCCTGGATGCCCGTCTGCGCGCGGCCGAGGATCAGCGCGTGGATGTCGTGCGTGCCTTCGTACGTGTTGACCACTTCGAGGTTCACGAGGTGGCGCGCGACGCCGAATTCGTCGGAGATGCCGTTGCCGCCGAGCATGTCGCGCGCGAGGCGGGCGATGTCGAGCGCCTTGCCGCACGAATTGCGCTTCATGATCGACGTGATCTCGACGGCGGCCGTGCCTTCGTCCTTCATCCGGCCGAGGCGCAGCACGCCTTGCAGGCCGAGCGTGATTTCGGTCTGCATGTCGGCGAGCTTCTTCTGGATCAACTGGTTCGCGGCGAGCGGCCGGCCGAACTGCTGGCGGTCGAGCACGTACTGACGCGCGGTGTGCCAGCAGGACTCGGCGGCGCCGAGCGCGCCCCACGCGATCCCGTAGCGTGCCGAGTTCAGGCAGGTGAACGGGCCGCGCAGGCCGCTCACGTTCGGCATCAGGTTCTCTTCGGGCACGAACACCTCGTCGAGGACGATTTCGCCGGTGATCGATGCGCGCAGCCCGACCTTGCCGTGGATCGCCGGCGCCGACAGGCCTTTCCAGCCCTTCTCGAGGATGAAGCCGCGGATCGCGTCCTTGCCGTTCTCTTCCAGCTTGGCCCATACGACGAATACGTCGGCGATCGGCGAGTTGGTGATCCACATCTTCGCGCCGGACAGCGCGTAGCCGCCCGGCACCTTCTTCGCGCGCGTGACCATGCTGCCCGGATCGGAGCCGTGGTTCGGCTCGGTCAGGCCGAAGCAGCCGATCCATTCGCCGGTCGCGAGCTTCGGCAGGTATTTCTGCTTCTGCGCGTCGGAGCCGAATTCGAAGATCGGCACCATCACGAGCGACGACTGCACGGACATCATCGAACGGTAGCCGGAGTCGACGCGCTCGACTTCGCGCGCGATCAGCCCGTAGCTCACGTAGTTGAGGCCGGGGCCGCCGTATTCCTCGGGAATCGTCGGGCCGAGCAGGCCGACCTCGCCCATCTCGCGAAAGATGACCGCGTCGGTGCGTTCGTGGCGGAACGCTTCGGTGACGCGCGGCGCGAGCTTGTCCTGGGCATACGCCTGCGCGGCATCGCGGACCATTCGCTCTTCTTCGGTCAGTTGCTGGTCGAGCAGCAGCGGATCGTCCCAATGAAAAGTTGCAGCACTCATCGTCTCATCTCCTGTCGGCCCGAGTTGGCGCTTCAGCGCTTAGTCGGGCCCCATGCTTCGCGGTCGGCCCGAGTTGGCGCTTCAGCGCTTACTCCGGCCCCATGCGTTACGGTCAGTGGGAGCGGGCGCTTCGGCGCCGGCCCCGAGTCCGTGCTTTTCAGTCGGACAGAGGCCGCGCTGCAGCGCTTGCTCCGGGCTGATGCCTGAAGTTCGCTTGACTTGCGTTCCGCTGTGCGGAACAATGTTTTGCAAATCGACCTCAGTGTAGCACCGGATGACACTTTCAACCATCGACGACACCACGATCGACGAGCGCAAGTTCGTCGTCGCGCTCGCGCGCGGGCTCGACCTGCTGCGCGCTTTCCGGCCCGGCGAGACGATGCTGGGCAATCGCGATTTCGCGGAACGCACGGGGCTGCCGAAGGCAACGGTGAACCGGCTCGCCTATACGTTGACCGTGCTCGGCTATCTGCGCTACGACGAGACGCTCGGAAAGTATGCGCTGGACGCCGGCGTGCTGTCGCTCGGCTACGCGCTGCTGTCGGGCTCGGGCACGATCGATCTCGCGCGGCCGCACATGCAGGCGCTCGCGCGCGAGATCGGCGCGGCCGTGTCGCTCGGCTGCCGCGACGGGCTCGACATGATCTATCTGGAGACGATCCGCAGCGAGACCGCGCTGACGCTCGGGCTCGCGCCCGGTTCGCGGCTGTCGATGCTGACGAGCTCGATGGGGCGCGCGTACCTGGCCGTGCAGCCGGAGGACGTGCGCCGCGCGCTCTATGCCGAACTGCACCGCGCGGCCGGCGGCGCGGCCGACGCCGATGCGCTCGTCGCCGCCGCGCAGCAGGCGGTGCCGAATTCTCGGCGGGCGTTGCTGCTATTCGTTCCGCGCGTGGCACGCGG
>NZ_BCPP01000198.1:0-8544 GCF_016586125.1 Burkholderia sp. E168m23 | reverse complement strand
CGCGATGCCGCTCGTCGCGATCGTCGCGTGCTACCACATGTTCGATGCGCTGCAGGTCACGTCCGCGTTCGTGCTGCGCGCGTACAAGGTGGCGGTCGTGCCGACCGTGATCTATGCGGTCGCGCTGTGGGGTGTCGGACTCAGCGGCGGCTACGTGCTCGGCTTCGACGTGGGCGGGATCGCGCCCGCGTGGCTGACCGGCGCGCGCGGCTTCTGGTTCGCGAACACGGTCAGCCTGATGCTCGCGGGCGCGGGGCTCGTGCTGTACCTGCGCCGCATCAGTCGCGCGCACGCCGCCTTGGCCTGACGCGCGGCGCGCTACGCGCTCTCCAGCACGTCGGCCGCGTGATACGACGACCGCACGAGCGGGCCGGCGACGACTTCCCTGAAACCGAGCGCGAGCGCCTCGTCGTGCCATGCGGCGAAAGCCTCCGGGCTCACGTAACGCCGCACCGGCAAATGGTGTTCCGACGGCGCCAGATACTGGCCGAGCGTCAGCACGTCGACCTCGTGCGCGCGCAGGTCGCGCAGCGTGTCGCGCACCTCGTCGTCGCGCTCGCCGAGCCCGAGCATCAAGCCCGATTTCGTCACGAGCGTCGGCCGCGCGGCCTTCGCCTGCGCGAGCAGTTCGAGCGAGCCGCGATAGTCGGCGCCCGGCCGCGCCGCGCGATACAGCGACGGCACCGTCTCGATGTTGTGGTTGAACACATCGGGCCACGCCGACGACAGCGCGTCGAGCGCACGCGCCACACGGCCGCGGAAGTCCGGCGTCAGCACCTCGACACCGATACCCGGCACGCTCGCGCGCACCGCCGCGATGCACGCGGCGAAATGCGCGGCGCCGCCGTCGCGCAGGTCGTCGCGGTCGACCGACGTGATCACGACGTAGCGCAACCCGAGCGCCGCCGCCGCGTCGGCCAGCCGCGCGGGCTCGTCGGGATCGAGCGGCTCGGGGCGGCCGTGCGCGACATCGCAGAACGGGCAACGCCGCGTACACAGTCCGCCCATGATCATGAAGGTCGCGGTGCGCTGCGCGAAGCATTCGCCGATGTTCGGACACATCGCCTCCTCGCAGACGGAATGCAGCCGATGCTCGCGCAGCACGGCGGCCATGTCGGCCACCGCCGCGCTCATCATCGGCCGCGCGCGCAGCCACGGCGGCTTCGGCAGCGCCGCGCCGGCCGCGGGCTCGACGCGCACCGGAATGCGCGCGAGCTTGTCGCGACTTCTCGCGCCGGGCTGGCCGAGCGCCGTGCGGCTGGGTCGTTCGAGCGCGGCGGTCATCGTCAGTCTCCGAGGAACGCGACGATCAGGCGGTTCACGTCGGCGGCCGCTTCCATCTGCACCATGTGCCCGCTGCCGGCGATCACCTCGGCACGCACGCCGTCCGGCAAGCCCTGCGCATGCTGCACGGGAATCACCTGGTCGCGCTCGCCCCAGATCACGAGCGTGCGCGGCGCCAGCGTCGCGAGCCGGTCACGGAACACACGCCGCTGCGCGGCGCCGTCGAACGCGGCGTGCGCGATCTTCTCCAGCGCGGCCTGCACGCCTTCGAGCCGCTTGTACTTGACGAGGTCCTCGACGAGTTGCCGCGTGACCAGCGCGTCGTCCGCGAACAGCGCGCCGAGGTGCGGTTTCAGCGTGTTGCGGCTGTTGCCGGCGACGAAGCCGTCGATGTACGCGCGGTTGATGTCGGTGCCGAGCCCCGCGCTCGCGATCAGCGTGAGCGATGCAACGCGTTGCGGTGCGCGCTCGGCCACCGTCATCGCGACCGCCCCGCCCATCGAATGGCCGATCGGGTGCGCGCGCTCGATGTGCTGCGCATCGAGCAGCGCGAGCACCGCGTCGGCCAGTTCGTCGAGGCTGCCGGTCTCGACCGCCTTGCCCGATTCGCCGTGGCCGGGCAGATCGAGCGCCCACACCGGCCGGTGCGCGGCGAGCTCCGCGTGGTTGAACAGCCAGTTGTTCAGGTCGCCGCCGAAGCCGTGGATCAGCACGGCGGGCGTGCCCGACCCCTCGCCCAGCTTCAGGAAGCGGACCGTGCGGCCGCCGATCTGCGCCTTCTCCGGCTGCGGGCCGGCCGCCTCGTCGGACGCCGCGCTCGGCACGAAATCGCGCTGGAAATCGGCGATCGCCGCGTCGATGTCGGCATCGCTCGCCTCGGCGGCCGCGACGACACCGAGCAGCGCGCCGACGGGCAGCGTCTCGCCCTCCTGCGCGACCTGCCGGCGCAGCGTGCCGTCGAATGCGCATTCGACACCCGACGAGATCTTGTCGGTCTCGACGTCGAGCACTTCGTCGCCCTTCGCCACGCGTTCGCCGACCGCCTTCAGCCAGCCGTTGACCTGCCCCTGCTCCATCGACAGCCCCCATTTGGGCATCGTGATCATGTGAATCGACATCGTGTCAGCTCCTCGTCTTGAGTACCGCCTGCGCAATTGCATCGGCGGACGGGATATACAGGTCTTCCAGCACGCCGGCGAACGGCGCGGGCGTATGCGGCGCGGTGACGAGCTCGATCGGCGCCTTCAGAGACCGGAACGCGCGCTGCGCGACGAGCGCGGCGATGTCGGTCGCGATCGAGCAGCGCGGATTCGCTTCGTCGACCACCACCACGCGCCCGGTGCGCGCCGCGCTTTCGAGGATCGTTTCCTCGTCGAGCGGCGACGTCGTGCGCAGGTCGATCACGTCGCACTGGATGCCGCCCTTCGCGAGCGTCGCGGCCGCGTCCATCGCGAGATGCACCATCCGGCCGTACGTGACGATCGTCGCGTCGTCGCCGTCGCGCAGCACGTTCGCCTCGCCGAACGGAATCGCATAGGATTCCTCCGGGACGTCGCCCTCACGCGTATAGAGCAGCTTGTGTTCGAGGAAGATCACGGGATCGTTGTCGCGGATCGCCTGGATCAGCAGCCCCTTCGCGTCGTACGGCGTCGACGGGCACACGACCTTCAGCCCCGGGATATGCGTGAACAGCGACGTGAGCATCTGCGAGTGCTGCGCGGCCGCGCGCAGGCCGGCGCCGTACATCGCGCGGATCACGACCGGCGTCACGGCCTTGCCGCCGAACATGTAGCGGAATTTCGCGGCCTGGTTGAAGATCTGGTCGAAACACACGCCCATGAAATCGATGAACATCAGTTCCGCGACGGGACGCATCCCGCACGCGGCGGCGCCGACCGCCGCGCCGATGTAGCCGCCCTCCGACAGCGGCGTATCGAGCACGCGGCCCGGAAACTTGTGGAACAGCCCCTTCGTCACGCCGAGCACGCCGCCCCATGCGTCGTCCTCGCCCGGCGCGCCCGCACCGCCCGCGTTGTCCTCGCCCATCACGATCACGCTGTCGTCGCGCGCCATTTCCTGCGCGAGCGCCTCGTTGATCGCCTGCGAATAAGTGATCTTCCTTGCCATGTCTGTCTCCTGGAATGTTCGGTTCGCCGTGCCGGCTGCTGGATCAGGCCGCGCTCACGGATACGACACGTAGACGTCGGCCAGCAGGTCGGCGGCATCCGGCAGCGGCGCCGCCTTCGCCTGCGCGACCGCGTCGTCGATCAGCGCCTTCACCTGGGCGTCGACCGCACGCAGGTCGTCGGTCGTCAGCGCTTCGGCGCGCACGACGCGGGCTTCGAAATGCTTCAGGCAGTCCTTCTCGTCGCGCAGCTTCTGCACTTCGCCCGGCGCCCGGTAGGTTTGCGCATCGCCCTCGAAGTGGCCGAAGTAGCGCGTGAACTTCACTTCGACGAGCGTCGGCCCGCCGCCGTTGCGCGCCCGTTCGACGGCCTCGCCGAGCGCCTCGTGCACCGCGAAGAAGTCGAAGCCGTCGACGATCACGCCCGGCATCCCGAACCCGTTCGCGCGATCGGCGATGTTGTCGGTCGCGACCGACCAGCTCGACGACGTCGCTTCCGCATAGCCGTTGTTTTCGGCGACGAAGATCGCGGGCAGCCGCCACACCGACGCGAGGTTCATCGATTCGAAGATCACGCCCTGGTTCGACGCGCCGTCGCCGAAGAAGCACACGCCGACGCCGCCCGTCTTCTTGTGCTTGGCCGCGAGCGCCGCGCCGCACACGAGCGGGCCGCCCGCGCCGACGATCCCGTTCGCGCCGAGCATCCCCATCGACAGGTCGGCGATGTGCATCGAGCCGCCCTTGCCGTGGCAGACGCCCGTCTTCTTGCCGTAGATCTCGGCCATCATCCCGTGCACGTCGACGCCCTTGGCGATGCAATGGCCGTGGCCGCGGTGCGTGGTGGCCACGTAGTCGTCGAGGCCGAGGTGCAGGATCGTGCCGACGGCGGACGCCTCCTCGCCCGCGTACAGGTGAACGAAGCCGGGTATCTCGCCGGTCGCGAATTCGACGTGCAGGCGTTCCTCGAATTCGCGGATCGTGCGCATCAGCCGATAGGCGTCCAGCAGCTTGTCCCTGCCGAGCTGTGTCGAAGCGGTCATGTGTGTCTCCTGGTAGGTCTGACTGCGAATGCCGCCCCGGCCATGCCGTGGCGGCGGATTGCACGGCCTGGGGCCGTCAGTGGAACGTGAAGCCGCCGTCGACGTTCACGGCCTGGCCCGTCACGTTGTCCATCGTCGCGAAGAACAGCGCGAGCCGGCCCATGTCTTCCGGGGTCTGCGCGCGGCCCTGCGGAATCAGCGTCAACTGGTGCCGCTGCCACGATTCCTCGACCGATTCGCCGTCGGTCTTCCATTCGTCTGACAGCCGGTCCCACATGTAGGTACGGACGATGCCCGGGCAGATCGCGTTGACGGTCACGCCGTCGCGCGCAAGCTCCTTCGCCAGCGCGTTGGTGAAGCCGACGACCGCGAATTTCGATGCGCTGTAATGCGCGAGATTCGGAAAGCCTTCCTTGCCCGCGATCGACGCGACGTTGATGATCCGGCCGCGCCCCTGCGCCTTCAGGTGCGCGAGCGCCGCCCGGCAGCCGAGGAACGTGCCCTTCGCGTTCACGTCCATCACGAAATCCCAGTCGCGCTCGGTCAGTTCGGCGACCGGATGAATGCTGATCACGCCCGCGCAGTTCACGAGGATGTCGAGCCCGCCGAGGTCGGCGAGCGCCTGCGCGACCATCGCGTCGACCTGCGCGGCCTGCGTGACGTCGACCTTCGCGATCGCGGCCCGCCGGCCGAGCGCGCGCACCTCGCGCGCGGTGGCGTCGAGCGCGTCGTCGAGCAGGTCGGCCAGCAGGATGTCGGCGCCGGCGCCGGCGAGCGTCAGCGCGATGCCGCGGCCGATGCCGCGCGCGCCGCCCGTGACGATGGCGACCTGTCCTTCGAGAGGGGCTGTCATGGCGATGTCTCCTTGATGATCGTGATGGATGTCGAAATGCCGGTGCGTGAAACCAACCGTCGATCGTTAGTCCTGCCACGCACCCGCGTCGCGCAGCAGTTGCCGCGACGACGCGTAGCGCAGCGTGCGGCCGACGTCGACCGTCAGCGGCCCGTGCCAGTCGAGCGCAATCTCGTAGCGATCGCCGCGCGCGACCTCGATCTCGCGCTCGCCGTCGAACGCGAGCGTGCCGCGCTCGAACGGGATCGCGTGCCACGTGTCCGGCTCGAGCCGCTCGCAACTGCGCATCACGACACGGTCGACGCGCCCCGGCGCGATCGGCGCGACGAGCGGCGTGCCGGCCGCGTTGCCGGCTTGCGCGAAGCGCATCGCGAGCCCGTGCGGCGCGCTGCGTTCGAGCGGCGCCCACGCGCCGCCGAGCGCGGACAAGCCGATGCCGTCCGGTTCCGCGAACGTCAGGTAGAGCGAATCGATGTCGTCGGAGCCGGAGATCGCGCGTGCGCCGATGAAGCGCTGCCGCGCGGCGCACACGTCGACGAGCGCGATCTCCTCGCGCCCCGGCTGCGCGCCCGCGACGCAGCGCACGACGAGCCGCTTGTTGCGCACGAACGCGACCTCGGCCGGCACGGCGCCGGTCGCGGCAAGCCCTGCGGCGACGCCGGCGACGGTCGCCTCGCGATGTTCGGGAAACGCGTTGTTGGTGCCGGTGGACAGCGCGACGAGCGGCGTCGCGCCGCAATGCGCGGCCACCGCGCGATGGGTGCCGTCGCCGCCGAGCACGACGATCAGCGCCACTTCCATCCGGTGCAGATAGGCCGCGCCGGCCTGCGTGTCGGCGACGGAATCGGTGATCGGCAAGTCGACGAATTCGACCTGCGGCCAGCGCTCGTGCGGCGCGACCGCGCGATGCGTGTCGATCGCGCGCAGCAGCAGCGTCGCGATACCCGTGCGGTCGCGCAGCGTCAGCACGCGCTCGACGCCCATCGCGCCAAGGCCGGCCAGCAGGCGCACGATCATGTTCGCCTTCTCCGCGGTCGGGAACACGGATGCATGCGTCGTGAGGCGGCGGATGTCGCGCCCCGAAGCGGGGTTCGCGATCACGCCGACGGTAACGGGCGTCGTCACGGATTTGTCTCCATCCAGTGGGCGGGGCCGGCGCATTGGCGCACGCATCGGCCCTGCCTGTTTCGTCCGCTGCCATCGACGGGCGGCGGATCGTCGTCGCCGACGCAATCGCACCGGCTTGCCCGTCATCTCTGCAAGCAGCGTGCCATCGCGCGTGCGATGGCCACGAAACCCGCGTCCGCACTGGCGCGGCGGGCACACGCGAATTCGGGATGCTTGGCCGTGACGACGCAGCACACATCGAATTCGCCGCGGCGTCTCACGTCGTCGATACGGCGACGTGGTCGTCGCGGCACCCGCGCCTGCCCGGCATTCCGCCCGCCAACCCCGCGTTCGCGCGGCGCCGCGCATGCAGCGCCGCGCCGGCCGAGCGCCGCACGCCACGCATGCGGCCGTCTCAACCGCGCGAGACACGGCGCGACACCGGTGAGACGACCGTCTCACGCGCGCCGCGTGCTGCGATGCAATGTGATCCGCAGGACCGGATGTGCTACAAGAACAGCGACATCCCCGCCGTACGGAACCGGAGCCGACCATGCCCTACGCCGTCCCCCAGGCCCAGCACGCCGATCGTGTCCTCGGCGCGCTCGCCGGACGCCTGCCCGCGCCGGCGGATTCCGCGCGTCTCGTGTCGTCGTGGCAACGATCGCTGGAGCGCTACCGTCTCGACCCCGCTTCGTCGATCGGCCCGCGCGTGCTGACCGCGGCCGAACTGCGCGAAGTGCGCGACAAGGAGGAAGCCTTCCTGCGCGCGTCGGGCCAGTGCCTGACGCGGCTGCACGACATGATCCGCGTCGCCGATTACTGCGTGATGCTGACCGACGCGCACGGCGTGACGATCGACTACCGGATCGACCGCGAACGCCGCAACGACTTCCGTCACGCGGGGCTGCACATCGGCTCGTGCTGGTCGGAAAGCGAGGAAGGAACCTGCGGTGTCGCGAGCGTGCTGACCGATCTCGCGCCGATCACCGTGCACAAGACCGATCACTTTCGCGCCGCGTTCACGACGCTCACCTGCAGCGCGGCGCCGATCTTCTCGCCGGGCGGCGAGTTGATCGGCGTGCTCGACGCGTCGGCCGTGCATTCGCCCGACGGCCGCGACAGCCAGCGCCTCGTCTATCAGCTCGTGCGGCAGAGCGCGGCGCTGATCGAGGACGGCTACTTCGTGCACAGCACCGCGCAGCACTGGATATTGTTCGGGCATCCGAACCGTCACTACGTCGAGGCGCAACCGGAGTGGCTGATCGCGTTCGACGAATGCGGCAACATCGTCGCCGCGAACCGGCACGCGCGCGATGCGCTGCCGGCGCTGCGCGAGCCGCGCCATATCGACGAGATCTTCGACGCGACCGAGATGCCGCTGCGCGATGCGGCGCGGCTCGATGCCATCGTCGCGCTGCGGGTGCGCGCGACCGGCGCACCGCTCTACGCGCGGCTGCGCGCGCCGCTACGACGCGCCGGCCGTGAACCGGCCGCTGCATCGCGCCGCCCGGGCACCACCGCGCCGCGTCACGTCGGCGCGCTGACGCCGTTCCTGCACAGCAGCGACGCGCGCATCGCGCAACAGGCCGAACTCGCGCTGCGCGTCGCGAGCAAGCGGCTGCCTATCCTCGTGCTCGGCGAAACCGGCGCGGGCAAGGAAGTGTTCGCCCGCGCGATCCACGACGCCGGCGCACGGCGCGCGCGGCCGTTCATCGCCGTCAACTGCGGCGCGCTGCCGGAAGCGCTGATCGAGAGCGAACTGTTCGGTTATGCGGCCGGCGCGTTCACCGGCGCACGCAAGCACGGCGCGCGCGGCAAGATCGCGCTCGCCGACGGCGGCACGCTGTTTCTCGATGAAATCGGCGACATGCCGCTCGCGCTGCAGACGCGCCTGTTGCGCGTCCTGGCCGACGGCGAGGTCGTGCCGCTCGGCAGCGATACGCCCGTGCGCGTCGATCTCGACGTGATCTGCGCGACGCACCGCGATCTCGGGCGGATGGTGGCCGACGGCACGTTCCGCGAAGACCTGTACTACCGGCTGAGCGGCGCGACGTTCGACCTGCCGCCGCTGCGCGAACGCGCGGACGTGCGCGACGTGATCGCCGCCGTGTTCGCCGAGGAAGCGCAAGCGA
>NZ_BCPP01000197.1:0-8549 GCF_016586125.1 Burkholderia sp. E168m23 | reverse complement strand
ATCCGGTCACCGAGGGCGTCGACATTTCGATCCGGGTCGGCCAGCTCGGCGATGGCGGATTCGTCGCGTACGCACTCGGCGCGGTTGGCCGCATGCTCGTGGCCGCGCCGTCGTATCTCGAGCGGCACGGCCCGATCGATACGAAGGCCGATCTCGCGAACCATCCGTTCATCCGCGTGAAAGGCGTGTTCGCGAACGAACAGGTGCCGCTGCGGCACGACGGCGGCGCAGTCGAATACGCACGCATCCGCACCGTCATGACCGCGAGCCACTGGCGCCCGATGTTCGACACGATCGCGGCGGGAGGCGGCATCGGCGTGGTCCAGCACCCGGCTTGCGCCGACGCGCTCGCGCACGGCCGGCTCGTGCGCCTGCTGCCGCACTACGACGTCCCCGACTTCGCGCTCAACGTGCTGGTGCACGCGCAACGGCCGCTGCCGCCGCGCGTGCGTGCCGTCGTCGATCTGCTGAAAAGCGAACTCCCGCCGCTGCTGACGCAAGGTCAGCGCTAGCCGTCACGCCTGCAGCGACTTCCCCGGCTCCTTCACGTGCGCGTCGACTTCCATCTGGTAGAAGCGCGCGCTGACGAAGCCGAACAGCGTCCAGCCGAGGAACACGCACAGGCCGCCGAGCATCAGCGCCTGCTCGCCCGAGCTGAACAGCGCGTAGAAGCTGTATGCGGTCGCGACCATCGCGATCACGTTCGTCACGAGCGCCTTGCCCGGCGGCACCTTCGCGACCTTCTGGATCGTGATCAGCGCGGCCATCGACATCACGTAAGGCACCAGGTTCGTGACGACCGCGAGATCGACGATCTTCTGGAACTGGCTGCTCAGCTCGGGGCTGATCGTCATCAGCGCCAGCGCGACCTGCGCGACCAGCAGGATCACCATGCCGACGATCGGCGTGCCGGTGCGCGTCGCGCGGGCGAACACCGGCAGGAAGTAGCCGACGTCCGCCGAGCTCTTGAACACCTGCGCGACCGTGAACTGCCAGCCGAGCAGCGAGCCGATGCACGCGATCACCATCAGCGCGGTGACGATCGTGCCGACGGTCGGCGTGAACATCGTCGCGAACGCGATGCCGAACGGCGCGTTCGACTTCGCGAGAATCGCATTCGGCACGATCCCCGCGATCACGTTGGTCGACACGATGTAGAAGATCGCCGACGCGATCGTGCCGCCGAGCACGGCGATCGGCACGTTGCGCTCCGGATTCTCGACGGCGTCCGAGTTCGCGCACGCCGATTCGAGCCCGAGGAACGCCCACAGCGTCACCGCGATCGAGCTGCCGACGGCGGGCCCGAACGGCATGTGGTTCGGATTCCACGCGGCGCCCCAGGTTGCGCCGCTGAACCAGAACCAGCCGATCAGCGACACGACGACGACCGGAATGATCACGCCCCACACCGTCACCGCGCCGATCCGGCCGGTGATGCGCGAGCCGCCGAAATTCGCGACCGTCGTCAGCACGAGCAGGAAGATCGTCCACAGGCCCGTCTGCAGCGGCGACAGCGTCGCGTCGAACAGCACGGTGCCGTAGCCGACCGCCGTGACGCCGATCGCGACGTTGGCGATCACGAGCGACAGCCCGTACGTATAGTTCGCCATGTAGTTGCCGGCCTTGCCGAACGCGTACTCCGCGTAGCCGCCCATCCCGCCCGGCTTGCGGCTCAGCATCCCGCAGCGCGCGAACGCATAGGCCAGCGCGAGCGAGCCGCCGGCCGTGACGATCCACGATAGCAGCGAGATCGTGCCGACCTGCGCGAGCTTCGACGGCAGCAGGATGATGCCGGAGCCCATCATGTTGACCGCGGTGAGAACGGTGAGCTGCCAGACGTTCATCCGGTGCTTCTGCGCGGCCGCCGGGGCTGCGTCGGCCAGGTGCGCTGCGTTTTCCATGGTGTCGATCCTTCGATGTGAGGCCGCCGTGCGGCCGGTCGCTCGTTCGTTCGCCCGGTCGGGTGTCAGGCGGTCAGGCAGTACACACGGTACGTGCCGTCCTCGACCTCCACGCCGTGCGTGTCGTGCGCGAATCCGGGAAAACGCCGGTCGTACGCCTCGAGCGCCTTCAGGTAGCCGAGCACCGGGCCGCCGGCCGGCCCCGCGCTCTCGCCCGGCATCAACAGCGGAATACCCGGCGGATACGGCACGACGCCGGTGGCCACCGTGCGCCCGGCCAGCTCGTCGAGCGTGACCTGCTCGACGCGGCCCTGCACGAGGTGCTCGTACGCATGCACCGGGCTCATCTCCGGCTTCGGCAGGATCGAGAACGCCTCCGACATCAGGCGCGTCGTGCCCAGCTGCTCCATCGCCGCGAACATCGTGTCGGCCAGATCCTTCAGCCCCATGCCCGCATAGCGCGCGCCATGCTCCTTCGCGAGCGACGGAATCGCCATGTCGAGCGGCAGGTTCGCGTCATAGTCGCGCTTGAAATCGCACAGCGCGCTGACGAGCGAGCCCCACTTGCCCTTCGTGATACCGATCGAGAACAGGAACAGGATCGTGAAATCGGTCGTCTTCTCGACGACGATCCCGCGCGCATCGAGATATGCGGTGACGACGCTCGCCGGGATACCGACCGGCATCAGGCCGCCGGCCGGCGCCACGCCCGGCGTGACGATCGACACCTTGATCGGGTCGAGCATGCAATAGCCGTCCTCGAGATTGCCGAAGCCGTGCCATTGCGCACCGGGGCGCAGCACCCAGCACGCCGGGTCGCTCGCGAGCAGCTCGGGCGGCGCTTCGTGGAACGGCAGCGTGCGGCCCGTGCGTGCCTCGAGCACGGTGTCGGGCTGCCAGCATTCGAAGAACCAGTCTCCCTTCGCGCCGAATTCGCCGTTCATCCGCGCGATCATCTGCCGGAACGCGACGGCCTCCTCGATCGACTCGCGCGTCAGCGCGGCGCCGCCGGGGCCGTCCATCATCGCGGCCGCGACGTCGTTCGACGCGATGATCGCGTAGTTCGGCGACGTCGACGCGTGCATCATGAACGTTTCGTTGAACTGGCCATGCGGAATCGGGCTGCGGCCGTCGCGCACGTGGATGTACGACGCCTGCGACAGCGCGGTCAGCAGCTTGTGCGTCGACTGCGTCGCGAACACCGTCGGCCGATCCTTGTGGTGGTCGCGCGGGTCGCCGTGCATCGCATGGCGGTCGCGGTAGATCGGATTGAAACGCGCGTAGCCGTACCACGCTTCGTCGAAGTGCAGCCGGTCGACGCTCGCGCCGAGCAGTTCCTCGACGCGCGTCACGTTGTAGCAAAGACCGTCGTACGTCGAGTTCGTGACGATCGCGTGCTTCGGCTGGCGATCGGCCAGCCCGGCCGCGAGCGGGTTCGATGCGATCGCCTCGCGGATCGCCACCTGCGTGAGGCGCTCCGGCGCGATCGGCCCGATGATCCCGTAGCGGTTGCGCGTCGGCACGAGGTAGGTCGGAATCGCGCCCGACATCGTCATCGCGTGCTCGGCCGACTTGTGGCAGTTGCGGTCGCACAGCGCGATCTGGTCGCGGCTCACGCTCGCCATCAGGATGATGCGGTTCGACGTCGACGAGCCGTTCGTCACGTGATACGTGCGATGCGCACCGAACACGCGCGCCGCGTAGCGCTCGCTTTCGCCGATCGGGCCCGAGTGGTCGAGCAGCGAGCCGAGTTCGCCCACCGAGATCGACAGGTCCGAGCGGAACAGCGATTCGCCGAAGTATTCGAAGAACGCGCGGCCGACCGGCGATTTCAGGAAGCCGGTGCCGCCGGTGTGGCCCGGCGTATGCCACGAGTATTCGTAGACGCGCGAGAACTTCGCGAGCGCGCCGAACATCGGCGGCAGCACGGTCGAGCGATAGCGCTCGATCGCCGCGTGAATGCGCCCGCCGATGAAGTCGGCCGTATCCTCGAGCAGCCACACGAAATCGTCGACCTTGCCCATCACCGCGGCCGGTACCGTCGACGCGACGCTGCGGTCGGCCAGCAGGAAGATCGGCACGCTGCCGTTGCGATGCCGGATCGCGTCGACCACCGCCTCGGACGGCCCGTGACCGTCCACGCCGAGATCCCAGTCGAGCAGCACGCACTGGATCGACGGATCGGAGCGGATCAGCACGATGGCATCGTCGGCGGACGTGGCCGTCAGCACGTCGACACCGCGTTGCGCGAGCTCCGCGCTCAGCGTGCGGACCGCGCGCCCGGTCGCGGTTTCCTGCGCGATCTCGTCGTCGACCAGTAGCGCACGCATGCCGAGACGGCGAATGCCGCCGACGGAAGTATTCATGATGTTGCCCTCGCTGTTGCGTTGCTCTTCGATTGGTATCGTTCGTCTCACGAGCACGCGGGAAGCAGTCACGGGCAGCGGCATGAGACGCGCGCAATTCCGGCTTGATTCGCCATCCAGTTCGGAGCCGACTATGCCATGGATGCCTTTCGATGAGAAGCCGACGATTCGGTGAAACAATCGGCCCTTTCGAATCGGATTTTCATCATTGGATCATTTTTATGTGCGCTGCAGCACGCCAATTCCCGATGACTTGATCATGCTCATGCCGCCATGGAATTGCTGATTCCGATCGATTGAATCCGCGTGCTTTTGTTGCTACGATCGGCTGCGCCGGGCCTTGCCCCATCGCGCTCGTGCCGCGCCGCGCAAGGCTTTCAGGTGCAATGCGCAATCGGCATTCAGCATTCGCGGGACCGTTTTCAATCGGCTGTAGCGCGTATCGGTTCACGATTGCGTCCCGGCGCGAATGCGGCTCCCGTTTCAGGTCATTTACCGGAGAGTTCGCGTGAGCCTGTTGAAAATCGCAGTCGAGCCGGCGCTGATCGGCGCCTTTCTCACCACGCATGAACAGGTCGACGTATTTCAGACCGATTTCACGAATATCGCGGCCATCGTCGTCGGCATCGATGCCGCGGAAAAGGTGCTGAAAACCGTCGAGAGAACCGGTTTCGCGATTCCGTTCTTCGTCGCGGTCGAGCCCGACCAGGAAGTGCCGCCGTCGGTCCTGCCGCGCGCGAGCGGCGTGATCCAGCTCCGGCACGGCGGCCGCCATTACTACGGCCGGCAGATCTCCGCCGCCGCCGACATCTACAGCGAGAACCTGCTGCCGCCGTTCTTCAAGGTCATGCGCGACTACGTGCAGCGCGGCTACGTCGAATTCGACTGCCCGGGCCATCAGGGCGGCCAGTTCTTCTCGAACCATCCGCTCGGCCGGATGTTCTTCGACTTCTTCGGCGAGACGCTGTTTCGCGCGGACCTCTGCAACGCGGACGTCCGGCTCGGCGACCTGCTGATCCACGAAGGGCCCGCGCTGGAAGCGCAGCGCAACGCCGCACGGATCTACAACGCGGACAAGACCTGGTTCGTACTGAACGGCACGTCGACGTCGAACAAGGTCGTCACGAGCGCGCTGCTCGCGCCCGACGATCTCGTGCTGTTCGACCGCAACAACCACAAGTCGGTGCACCTCGGCGCGCTCGTGCTGTCCGGTGCGCGGCCGGTCTACCTCGAGACCGCGCGCAACGCGTGGGGCCTCATCGGCGGCGTCGACAGCGCGGCGCTCGGCGAAGCGCGCATTCGCGACGCGATCCGCGACGTCGCGCCCGAGCGCGCCGACCTGCCGCGCCCGTTCCGGCTCGCGGTGATCCAGCTCGGCACCTACGACGGCACGATCTACAACGCACGCGAAATCGTCGACCGGATCGGGCATCTGTGCGACTACATCCTGTTCGATTCGGCGTGGGTCGGCTACGAGCAGTTCATTCCGATGATGCAGGACTGCTCGCCGCTGATGCTCACGCTCGGCCCCGACGATCCCGGCATCTTCGTCACGCAGTCGGTACACAAGCAACAGGCCGGCTTCTCGCAGACGTCGCAGATCCACAAGAAGGATCGCCACATCGAAGGCCAGAAGCGTTTCTGCGATCACCGGCGCTTCAACAACGCGTACATGATCCACGCGTCGACGAGCCCGTTCTACCCGATGTTCGCGGCGCTCGACGTCAACGCGCAGATGCATGCGGGCCCGGCCGGCAAGCGCCTGTGGCGCGACTGCGTCGCACACGGCGTCGACGCGCGCAAGCTGCTGCTGAAAACCTGCCGGCAGATCCGTCCGTTCGTCCCGCAAGAGATCGATGGCCGCCCGTGGGCCGACTATCCGACCGAGCAGATCGTCGACGACCTGCGTTTCTTCCGCTTCCATCCGGCCGACACGTGGCACGGCTTCGAAGGCTATGCGGACGACCAGTATTTCGTCGATCCGTGCAAGCTGCTGCTGACCACGCCAGGCATCGATCGCGACACGCACGAATACGCGCCGTTCGGCGCGCCGGCGCCGATCCTCGCGCGCTACCTGCGCGAGCACGGCGTCGTGCCCGAGAAGGCCGACCTGTACACGATCCTGTTCCTGCTCACGCCGTCGGAAAGCTTCGGCAAGCTGCAGCATCTGGTCGCGCACCTCGCGCAGTTCGAGCGCCATCTCGACCAGGACACACCGCTGCGCGAAGCGATTCCGTCGCTGTGCGAAGCATATCCGGAGCTGTACGGCACGATGCGCCTGCGGCAGCTATGCCAGCGCATGCACGACTTCTACCGCAGCCACGACATGAAGCACCTGCAGAAACAGATGTTCCGGCGCGCGCAGTTCCCGAAGCAGGCGATGCTGCCGCAGGCCGCGAATGCCGAGCTGATCCGCAACAACGTCGAGCTCGTCACGCTCGAGCGCATCGAAGGCCGGATCGCGACCGAAGGCGCGCTGCCCTATCCGCCCGGCATCTTCTGCGTGGTGCCCGGCGAAGCGTGGGGCGGCCCGGCGCTCGACTACTTCCGCGCGCTCGAAGCCGGGATCAACGCACTGCCGGGCTTCGAGCCGGAAATCCAGGGCGTGTACCTGCAGACGAAGCCGGACGGCACGAAGCAGGCGTCGGCCTACGTGGTCGCGGCCGGCGCCGACGCGTCGCGCATGTAAGCGCGGTGGGCGGCGGCGTGCCGCCCACCGTCCTGTTCTTCGCATCCGCCGCCCGGCGCCGCCACGACCGCGCGCCGGCACTTGCGCGCGTTCCGACCGTGCGGTACCGTCCTCCTTTCCGGGATAACCGAAGCCTCGCGTCGAAACCCATCCGTCGATTCGATCCGATGCGGCCGCGCCCCTGCCCGGCGCCGTCGCATCGCGCGTACAGGAGGGGTTTGCGTTGGACGTTCGCGTGTATCTGCTGGCCGCCGCCGTGTTCCTGGCCGGCGTTGCCGAAAACATCTGCGTCGGCATCCTGCCGGCGATCTCCGCCGGCCTTCACGTCTCGATCGCCGCTGCCGGACAGCTCACCACGATCTTCTCCGCCGTGTTCGCGCTCGCCGCGCTGGTGGCGGCCTCGTTCGTCGCACGGGTCGAACGGCGCACCGCGCTGCTCGCAGCGCTCGGCGCGTTCGCGGCCGCGAACCTGTGCGCCGCCGCAAGCCCCGGCTATGCGAGCCTGTTCGCCGCGCGCGTGCTGATGGCCGCGAGCTGCGCGACGCTGATCCTCGTCGCGACGCGGTTCGCGGCGGAACTCGCGCCGGTGTCGCAACGCGGCCGTGCGATCGGCATCGTCTTCATGGGGATCAGCGCATCGCTCGTGCTCGGCGTGCCGATCGGGATGCGCATCGCCGAATGGGCCGGCTGGCGCGCGGTGTTCGTGTCGATCGCGGTGGCCGCGCTGCCGCTCGGGATCTGGCTCGCGCGTGGGCTGCCGCGCATGACGCCTGCCGCGGCCGGCACGCCCGGCATGCCGTCGTATCGCGCCGTGCTGTCGCAACCGCGATTGCTCGCCGCGCAATGTGTGTCGATCGCAATGATCGGCGGCCATTTCACGCTGTTCGCGTATCTCACGCCGTATCTGCAGGCCGTGCTGTCGCCCGGCGCGGCGGCGCTCGAAGGCTTGTACGTTGCGTTCGGGATGGCCGGCGTGACCGGTGCGTGGCTCGGCGGGTTCTGCTCGGATCGGCTCGGCGCAGCGCGCGCGCTGTGCGCATGCCCTGCCGTGTTTCTCATTGCGATGGCCGCGCTGCCGGCGGCCGGTGCGTCGCCGCTCGTGTTCGTCCCCGCGATGATGCTGTGGGGCGGCATCAGCTGGTCGATCTCGCCGATCGTGCAGAACTATCTGATTCACACCGGGCCGACGCTGGCCGATGCGAGCGTCGGCCTCAACGTATCGGCGATGCATGCGGGCGTCGCGCTCGGATCGGCGCTCGGCGGCGTGCTCGTCGGGCACGGTGCGCTGCTCGTTACACCGTCGGCCGGCTGCGTGCTGGTGGCCGTCGCGCTGGCATGCGCGTGGGTCGCGGCACGGCCCACTCGGCAGGCCGTGCGCGCGTCTTGAATCGTGCCGGGCGACGCGCCACGCCCGCTCGCCGCATCACCACGCCTGCCGGTAAATCTCCAGCGCGTCGGCCTCGGTCACCTCGCGCGGATTGTTCACGAGCAGGCGCGTCTGCAGCATTGCGTCCGACGCCATCCTCGGCAGGTCGGCCTCGCCGATACCGACTCGTATAACTTCGTATAATGTATGCTATACGAAGTTATTAC
>NZ_BCPP01000196.1:0-8557 GCF_016586125.1 Burkholderia sp. E168m23 | reverse complement strand
ACGCGAGCAGCGCCCGCCCGGCACGCGATAGAGCTGATGGTCGAGCCATACCTGCGGCGTCTGCGAAATCATGTCGTGCAGATCGCCGAACACCTGCGCGAACGCATCGGGCACGAACGATTCGTCACCGAGATTGCACGAGAACACGACCGGCGCCGCGCGCGGCGTGCCCTGCCGACGCGCATCGCGCAGCACGTCGAGCGCCGGATACGCGGCCTGCGCGATCGCACCATGCAGCCGCTGCTGGAACGCGCGCACCGCGTCGGCCGCGCTCGCATCGGCACGCACGTCGCATTCGACGAGCAACAGCGTCGTGAAATCGGCGATCACGCGGCCCAGATCGGGCGCATCGCCGTGCCGGTCGAACAGCGGCACGTTGAGCAGGAATGCCGGCCGGCCGCTCCAGCGCGCGAGCACGGCCGCGAACGCCGCGCCGAACACCGACGACAGCGTGATGCCATGCTGCGCGGCGCGCGCCTGCAGGCGCGTCAACTCATCCGTGCTCAGCTTGTGCGCCACGCGGCTGAAACGCGGCGAGCGGATCGTTTCCGGCGCGCGGGCGAGCGGCAGCGCCGGCCCTTCCGGCAACGTCGCAAGCCGTGCCTGCCAGGCGTCACGCGCCGCGGCCCGCGCATCGCGCGTCTCGGCCGCGCGACGCGCGAGCCAGGCCGGGAACCACGTCGACGGCGCAGCCGGCAGCGCCGACGGCTCGGCATACGCGACGCCGATCTCCTGCATCAGCAGCCGCACGCTGTCCACGTCGGCCGCGAGCAGGTCGACGCTGAGCCACACGCGATCCTCGCCGCCAGGCATCTGCACGAGCCCCATCATGAACACCTGCGCGTGCTCGACGTCGAGACATTCGTGCGAGCGGAACGCGCGCAGCGACGCCCATTCGGTTTCCGCATCGGCCGCCGTCCGGTCGCGCCAGTCCGCGTGCGCGAACACCGGCGCGTCCGATTCGGCGAGGATCTGCTGACGACCGCCGTCGAAACGCGCGCGCAGCATCGGATGACGCTCGCGCACGCGCCGGCATGCCGTGTCGAGACGAACGGGGTCAATCGCGCGGCTGCGGAATTCGAGAAACGCGTGGCAGCTCACGTTGCCGAGCACTTCGCCGTCGCCGCGGCCGAGCCAGTACGCCTGCTGCACCGCGGACAACTCGAACGGCGCATGCACGTCGACTTCTTCGGCCGCGCCGACGGCGTCCGCCCGCGCGACACGCGGCGCATTCGCGAGCAACGCGGTCCACGCGCCGAGCGTCGGCGTGCGCGCGAGCGCATCGAACGTCAGCGCATGGCCGAGCCGGTTCACGCGGGTCTGCAGATACATCAGCCGGATCGAATCGAGGCCGCAGCTCAGCAGGTCCTCGTCATCGTCGAGCGACGCGATCTCGTCGACGGATTCGTCGAGCAGCTCGGCGATCAGCGCAACGAGCCGCGCGCGAAATTCAGTGGGAGAACAACAGGAAGGATCGGAATGGTCGGTAGTGGAATCGACAACGGTCTGGCTCATGGGCACGCCTTGTATGGGTCGTTCGACGGCGGTTCCGCGCGGCGGCGGCCACCTGTGAATGAGAATCTATCTCATTAACACCCATGAGCCCGGTCGATTCCTTTAGGCTGCCGGTCAGTTGTTTTAGATCGCCGCGCCCGCCAGTTCCTCGTTGTCGATCGCGTTCGACGACACGCGAATATCGCTCGGCGAAATGCCGTAGCGCTTGCGGAACGCGATCGAAAAATGCGCGGGGCTGTAGCCGACGCGGTACGCGACGGTCGACACGTTCGCATCCTCCGCGCACAGCATCGCGTGCGCGGTCCGCAGCCGGTATTCCTGCAGATACGCGTACACGCTCGTGCCGAACACCTTGCGGAAGCCGGCCGTCAGCTTGCGCGAATTCATCCCGACGCGGCTCGCGAGCGCGTCGAGCGTCGGCGGATGCTGAAGCTCGCGCGTCAGGATGTCGCTCGCCGCATACACGCGCTCGACATCCGACGACGTGACGCGCACGTCGGCCGGCGCGTGCTGCCGCTGCGTGGCCAGCAACTGCGCGCTCAGCGCGGTCAGCTCGAACGCCTTCGCCTTCAGGTAGTACTCGCGCACCGCGCCCTCGAACGGGCAGGTGGCGATCTGCACGGCGAGCGCCTGCAGCGCCTTCGACGCCGGGCAACTGACGATGCGCGGATCGCCTCCCGTCGGCGCGAGCATCTTCTCCGGCAGCAGGCTCAGGTTGCGGTCGAGCGCATCGAGGCCGAGCTGCACGATCGTGTAGCGCAGCGGCACGTCGCGGTCGTAGATCTGGTGGGTGGTGAATTCGCCGTCGTTGGCGATCACGCACAGGCCCGGCCCCTTGATGCATTGCTCGGGCTGGCCCGGCACGCGGCAGCGCAACTGCCCGCTCTGCACGAGGACGAGCTTCAGCCCTTTTTCGAGCGGCTCCTCGTACCAGTCGCGGCTATCCGAGCACAGCGTGCCGCTCATGAGTTTCATGCCCGCGTCGATGTGCACCACACCCGGATGATTGCCGGGCACGAGCACCGGCGGGTGACGTCGTGACGAAGCGAAGGAGGTCGATCTCATCGGAGGTCCGTTGGTTGGGCGGCACGCGCGGACCGGCGCGCGCCGGCGGCAACCGGCCGATTGTCCGGCCGGACCGGGCGGGTGCCGCGCGACCGACGCCCGATCGAACGAAATTGCCGCGATATCGAAAGAAACGGCGCTATCGCAGCACCTGTTACAAATGATAATACCTCTCATTTACATTTTCTGACAACTTGCCGGAACCCAAGGTCAGCGCATGCAATCCTCCCCTTCCTCCCTGGCGGCGGCCGTGCCGGCCGACGCGCCCGACTGGCCCGACGACTTCGCGCGCCGCTACCGCGACGCCGGCTACTGGCAGGACACGACGTTCTTCGACGCGCTCGATGCGTGCGCGGAACGCCATCCCGACGCGCTCGCCGTCGTCGACGGCACGCTGCGGCTGCGCTATCGCGATCTGCTCGCGCGCATTCGCCGCCTCGCGGGCGGCCTCGCGCGCCTCGGCCTGGTGCGCGGCGACGCTGTCGTCGTCCAGTTGCCGAACGGCGCGCGCTTCATCGAGACGTGCTTCGCGCTGTTCCAGCTCGGCGTGCGGCCGGTGCTCGCGCTGCCCGCGCACCGTCACTACGAGATCGGCGCGTTCTGCCGCTTCGCCGGTGCGCGTGCCTATCTCGGCGCGTCGCAGCTCGGCGATTTCGACTGCCGGCCGCTCGCGGCCGCGTTGCAGGCCGACTGCCCGACGCTCGAGCACATCGTGATGGCCGGCGACGATCACGCGTTCACGTCGTTCGACGCGCTGTACGACGCGCCGCCCGTGCTCCACTGCTCTGCACGCGCCGACGACATCGCGTGCTTCCAGCTGTCGGGCGGCACGACCGGCACGCCGAAGCTGATTCCGCGCCGCCATCGCGAATACCTGTACAACGTGCGCGCGTGCAGCGCCGCGAGCGGTTTCGATGCCGACACCGTCTATCTCGCCGCGCTGCCGATGGCGCACAACTTCACGCTGTGCTGCCCCGGCACGATCGGCGCATTGCTCGCAGGTGGCCGGGTGGTAACGACCGCGCGGCCCGAGCCCGACCAGAGCTTCGCGCTGATCACGCAGGAACGCGTCACGCATACCGCGCTCGTGCCGCCGCTCGCGCTGCTGTGGCTCGACGAGCAGCCGCAACGGCAGACCGACCTGTCGAGCCTGCGCGTGCTGCAGGTCGGCGGCGCACGGCTGATGGACCACGCGGCCGAACGCGTGACGCCCGTGCTCGGCTGCCGGCTGCAGCAGGTGTTCGGCATGGCCGAAGGGCTCATCTGCTGCACGCGGCTCGACGATGCGCCCGAGCGCATCGCGCACACGCAGGGCCGCCCCGTCTCCGAAGGCGACGAAGTACGCATCGTCGACGAAAGCGGCGCACCGGCCGCGGCCGGCGAGATCGGCGAATTGCAGGTACGCGGCCCGTACACGATCCGCGGCTACTACCGGCTCGCGGAGCACGACGCGACGGCGTTCACGGCCGACGGCTTCTACCGCAGCGGCGACCGCGTGCGGCGCACCGCGGACGGCGACCTCGTCGTCGAAGGCCGCGACAAGGATCAGATCAACCGCGGCGGCGAGAAGGTCTCGGCCGAGGAAGTGGAGAACCTGTTGCTCGCGCACCCGCAGGTGCACGATGCGGCGGTCGTCGCGATGCCCGACCCGATCCTCGGCGAGCGAACCTGCGCGTTCGTGGTCGCACGCGCGCCGGCCCCGTCCCGACTCGTGCTGAAACGCTACCTGCGCGACCGCGGGCTCGCGGCGTTCAAGATCCCCGACCGCATCGAATTCATGCCGCGCTTTCCGGAAACCGGCATCGGCAAGACCAGCAAGAAATCGCTGCGCGACCTGCTGCGCCGCCAGTTGGAGGCGGCGGTCGCATGAGCACGCACCCGACCGGTTCGAGCTGGATTCGCGAGTTGCGGCTGTCGCCGTGCCCGCGTGCGCAGCTCGTCTGCTTTCCGCACGCGGGCGGCACCGCGAATTTCTTTCGCGGCTGGAGCCGTGCGCTGCCGTGGGACGTCGATCTGCTCGCGCTGCAGTATCCGGGCCGCGAGGAACGCTTCGGCGAGCCGTGCCTGCCCTCGATCGACGCGCTCGCCGGCCCCGCTGCCGACGCGCTGCAACGCTATGCCCATGCACCGCTCGTGCTGTTCGGGCACAGCCTCGGCGCGGCGCTCGCGTACGAGGTCGCGGTGCGGCTCGAGGCGCGCGGCGCCGCGCCGCTGTACGTGGCCGTGTCCGCGCTGCCGCCGCCGCATCGCCAGCGCCCGTCGGATCTGCACCTGCAGTCAGACGACGCGCTCGTCGGCGACGTCGCCCGGCTGTCCGGCGAGCACGCCGCGCTGCTCGCCGATCCGGAAATGCGCGCGATCTACCTGCCGATGATCCGCCACGACTACCGCGCGATCGAAACGTATCGGCGCGACCGCCCGCCGCGCATCGATGCGCCGCTCGGCGTGATGCTGCCGCTCGCCGATCCCGAGCTGGACAGTGACGAGGCGCACGCGTGGCAGGACGTCGCCGCGCGCCCGATCCGCGTCGAGACGTTCAACGGCGACCACTTCTACCTGCGACACCAATACCCGGCGGTGATCGCCCATCTGGTCGAACGGATCGACCAATCCCTTCGTTACGGAAAGGAGTACACATGAAAACACCGGACGCCTGCACGGGGCTGCCCGACATTCGCGAAGCGATCGATCGGCTGGACGCCGACATCATCGACGCGCTCGGCCGGCGCATGCAGTACGTGTTGGCCGCGTCGCGCTTCAAGCCGAACGAAGCGAGCATCGCCGCGCCGGAGCGGGTGGCCGCGATGCTGCCCGACCGGCGCCGCTGGGCCGAACAGGCCGGCCTCGACGCCGACTACGTCGAAACGCTGTTCGCCCAGCTCATCGCGTGGTACATCGCACAGCAAACGCAATACTGGCGACAACAGCGGGGGCTTGCATGAACGCCGGCCTTCCGCTGCTGCACGACACGTTCGCGCGTGCGGCCCGCGCCGCCGCCACCGGCACGCCGACGCTGGCGTCGGTCTCAGTGCCGCTGCGCCCGCTCGACTTCTTCGACCTGATCGCCGCGTGGGACGACGGCGTCACGCCGTGGTGCTTCCACGAAGCCGGCGATGCGTCCGTCACGCTGTACGGCTGGGATTGCGCGGTCGAACTGAGCGCCACCGGCGACACGCGCTTCGCGCAGATCGATGCGCGCTGGCGCACGCTCGTGAGTGATGCAATCACGGCCGGCCCGCAGCCGCCGCGGCTGGTCGGCGGCTTCCGGTTCGATTCGCGCGGCCCGCGCAGCGCGCACTGGGCATCGTTTCCCGATGCGAGCATGACGCTGGCGAAGCTGCTGATCGTGCGCGAAGGCGATGCGCACTGGGCCGTCTGCCAGCAGGTCGTCGCCGCCCACGACGATCCCACCGCGCTCGCGCATGCGTGCCTCGCGCGGATCGAGTCGCTCGGCACGCTTGCACCGGCCGCGGAAGACGACGCGCCGCACCTGCTGCACACGCAGGCGCTGCAGGCGGGCGAATGGCAGCACGAAGTCCGTCGTGCGGTGGATGCGATCCACGACGGCGCCTTCGGCAAGGTCGTGCTCGCCCGCGACGTGCTCGAACAGTACGCGCGGCCTGTGGCGATCGCGCCGCTGCTGCGCCGGCTGCGACGGCGCGACGCGCATGCGCACCTGTTCGCGGTCCGTCGCGACGGAGCGTGCTTCGTCGGCGCGACGCCGGAACGGCTCGCGCGTGTCGCGGCCGGCGACGTGCGCACGCATGCGCTGGCCGGCACGATCCGGCGCGGCGCCACGCCCGACGACGATCGCGCACTCGGCGCCGCGCTGATGGCTTCCGCGAAGGAGCGGCTCGAACATGCACTCGTCGTCGACGCCATCCGCGCCGCGCTCGCGCCGCTGTCGCGCGCGCTCGACGTGCCCGATCAACCGTCGCTGCACCGGCTGCCGAAGCTCCAGCACCTGAGCACGCCGATCCGCGCGACGCTGAATGCGGATGCGACGCTGTTGCAGGTGGTCGCGGCGCTGCACCCGACGCCCGCGGTGGCCGGCCATCCGCGCGCACCGGCGCTCGACCATATCCGTGCGTACGAAGGCTTCGATCGCGGCTGGTATGCGGCGCCGATCGGCTGGATCGATGCGCACGGCAACGGCGATTTCATCGTCGCGCTGCGCTCGGCGCTGATCGCGGGCGGTGCGTGCCGGCTGTTCGCGGGCTGCGGCATCGTCGCCGATTCCGAGCCGGTCAACGAATATCAGGAAACCGAACTGAAGCTGTCCGGCATGCAGGCGGCGATCCGCGTGCGCGACGCGGCGGCGGAGCGGCCGGGCCACACGCAGGCGTCGGCTTCGTCGATGGTCGACTGATTCCCGTCGGCCGTCAAAGCAACGGCAGCGTTTGCCGGATATGGTCGGCGAAGGCTGCCGTCAGGTGCGACGGCCGCTTCCGGTCGAACCGCAGCGTAATGCCCACGGCGGGCAACGGCGGCAAGCGCGGATCGCCGTTGACGATCGCGAGGTCGGCCGGCACGGCCGTCTGCGTCATCACCGCGAACGCCTGCCCCGAGCGCACCAGCGCGATCAGCCCGGCGAGGCTGCTGCTCGCATACGCGACGCGGTAGTCGCGGCCGACGCGGTTCAACGCGTCGCACGCCGCGAGGTGATCGAGCGTGTCGCGATCGGACAGCGCGAGCGGCAGCGGATCGAAATGCGCGGGTGCGAGCCCCGGATAGCCGATCCAGACCAGCGGCTCGCGGCGAATGACGTCGTCGGTCGCGCCGTCGTCCGGCACGGAAATCATCGCCAGATCGACCGCGCGCTTCTCCAGCTGTTCGACGAGTCGCGGCGTCGGCCCACAGACGACTTCGACGATCGCCTGCGGATGCTGGCTCGAAAACTGCCGCAGCAGCGACGGCAGCCACACTTGCGCGTAATCGTCCGGGCACCCGAACCGGATCGTCCCCGACAGCCCCGTGCCGCACAGGTCGGCCATCGCCTCGTCGTGCAGCCGCAGGATGCGCTGCGCATGCACGAGCAGCCGCTCGCCCGGCTGCGTCAGCACCACGCCACGGCCGGTGCGCTGGAACAGCGGCTGGTCGACCACTTCCTCGAGCCGCTTCATCTGCTGGCTGAGCGCGGATTGCGTGCGGCCGACGCGCGCGGCCGCGCGGCTCAGCGCGCGCACCTCGGCGATCACGACGAACGAGCGCAGCAGGTCGATTTCGAGCGAAAGCGCCAAGGTATTAGCCCCTTTTCTAGCTTGCATTAGAACTATTCGATTCCATCAAACCAGACGCGCGCCTAGACTGCAAGCGATCCCTGCCCTTTTGCCCGGAGCCGCCCGATGTCCCTGAACGACGACGCAACCTTCTGGCGCAACGCCAGGCAGCACCTGGTCCGCTACGGCGGCACGTTCGAGCCGATGATCGTCGAGCGCGCGAAGGGCAGCTTCGTCTACGATGCCGACGGCCGCGCGATCCTCGATTTCACGTCGGGCCAGATGAGCGCGGTGCTCGGCCACAGCCATCCGGAGATCGTGTCCGTGATCGGCGAATACGCGGGCAAGCTCGACCACCTGTTCAGCGGGATGCTGTCACGGCCGGTCGTCGAGCTCGCGACGCGCCTGGCCGACCTCACGCCCGCCGGGCTCGACCGCGCGCTGCTGCTCAGCACCGGCGCGGAATCGAACGAGGCGGCGATCCGGATGGCGAAGCTCGTCACCGGCAAGTACGAGATCGTCGGCTTCGCGCAGTCGTGGCACGGGATGACGGGCGCCGCCGCGTCGGCCACGTACAGCGCCGGCCGCAAGGGCGTCGGCCCCGCGGCGGTCGGTTCGTTCGCGATTCCGGCCCCGTTCACGTACCGGCCGCGCTTCGAGCGCAACGGCGCGTACGCCCGCTCGCCGAGCTCGACTACGCGTTCGACCTGATCGACCGCCAGTCGAGCGGCAATCTTGCCGCGTTCATCGCGGAGCCG
>NZ_BCPP01000195.1:0-8565 GCF_016586125.1 Burkholderia sp. E168m23 | reverse complement strand
ACGATGATTGACGTCGACGCCGTTCTCGGCCGGATTCTGCAGGCTGCCGTTCAGCGTATGGCACTGGCCGCGCGGCCGCGAATAGCCGTCGAGGTCGAGTTCGGGCAGCGACCACGACGGCGCTGCGCCCGCACGGTCGTGCCATGCGAGCACGAGGCCGTTCCATTCGCATACGGGGCGCTGCCGCAGCGTGGCGGCGGGCGGCTTGCCGTCGCGCCCGGCGCGCAAGCAGGTGCCGTCCGGCGCGAACGCGAGGTGATGGAACGGGCATACGATCTCCTCGCCGCGCACGATGCCGCCGTGCCCGAGATGCGCGCCGAGGTGCGGGCAATGCGGCGCAACCGCGCGAATCAGGCCGGATGCCGTTCGATACAGCACGACGTCCGCGCCCATGAAACGCGTCACGACGAGCGCGCCGGGTTTGACGTCGCGGCTGTAGGCCAGCGCGAACCAGCCGTCCGGATAGCGATGTCGCGAAGCGGCGGCGGGTTCGGGCACAACAGGGATCGGTGCGTGCATGTGCGTCTCCAGTCACCGGGGCGAAGCATGCCGGTCCGCCGCCGCGATTTCCTCGAGCGTCGGCAGTGCCGTCATCGCGACTGCGCCGCCGGCGAAGCGCCCGCCGCCGAGGTCGTCGCCGTGGTAGCGGGTGCTGAATGCATGAAACTCCGCATTCCCCGCACTCATGTAGCCCAGTTCCGTTACGTAAGCCTGTGCATCGGCGTCGCCGGCCAGCGCGCCCGTCGCGACCGCTTCACGCGCGTCGATCAGACGGTGTTCGTTCGACGTGCAGAGTACCGCCAGCCGGTCGAGCGCCGCCTGGGCGTTCAGTTGCTCGACGCGCATCAGGATCCACACGGCGTTGAATCGCTCGTGCGCGGACCATTCCTTGCGAAACGAAAACAGGTCGTTGACGAGGATCACCGAATCGATCGTCGCATCGCGCGCGTCGGCCAGCGCCGCGTGTTGCGCGAGGCGCTGCCCCATGTCGATGTCGAGCGCGTATTCGGTGAGCAGCGTAATCCAGTGGCCGAAGCCCTCGACCCGGCGAAACGCCAGATAGTCGGCCAACGACAGGCGCGATGCATCGGTTGCCGTCGGGCTGGCCTGCGTATGGATCTGCTCGCGGATGCATGCGACGAACCGCCGCCAGAAGGCCGGGCGCGCCTCGCTCTGGGCGCGCATCGAGCGCAGCGTGTCGTGCAGCAGTCGCGCGGAAGGTGCGTCGGCCGGCGGCGGCGTGCCGTCGACGGCCGCCAGAAAATACTCGCGCAACGTGTCGAGCCCCGCCTGGTCGCCGGTACGCGCGAGATGTGTGAAGGCGTCGTCCATCAGCGTCGTGACGTGCATCATGCGGTGGAGCGCGTACACGCGATCGGGCCGCGCATTCGGGTAGCACAGGCTGCCATACGCGGGAATGCGCTGCGCGAGAAAACAGCGCGCCGCTGCGTCGCTGCGATAGTGCTGCACAATGTACGGGTAGTCGTCGATCGCGAGTTGCCGCTCGATTGCTTCATGCTGCGGGTGCCGTGCGACGGGCAGCGACAGATGCGGCAGCGGCAGTACCAGCGTTTGCGTCTCGCTGGGCGGCGCGCTCGTGGCGCGCGGCGTTCCGGATGCTTGCATGCGGCTCTCCGGGTTACGCGTCGGGTTTGACCGCGACGATGCTGTAGGTCGACACCTTGTTCTTGATCAGCGCGACGGACCAGTTTTCGGCGAGCACGCGCAGTTCTTCCAGCGTGTCCGGCGCACGGTGCGGAAAATGGCGGTCGATGTTGGCCTTGGCATCCATCAGCCAGCGCGCGACGTCGATGTTCGACGGCAGCACGCGCATGTCGCGGATCGCGAACCCGGCGTCGATCAGCACCTGCCTGAAATAATCGGGCGTCTTGCGGTGCTTGCATGCGATCCGGTCGACCTCGTCGGGCGTGTCGGACGCGTATTCGCTCAGGTCGACGTTGTACAGATTGTCCGAGATGACCACCGAGCCGCCGCCGCGCACACGCGCATGCAGCGCGCGCATCGCCTTTTCGTACAGCGCGTTCGGGAAATGCGAGATCACGCCGCGAATGATCACGAGATCGTAAGGCGTCGCGGGATCGGGCAGTCGATCGACGTCCTGTGCGTTGCACTGATACAGGTTGATGCGTCCCGCGAGCCCGTGCTGCGCATGAAAGCGGGCGCAGTAGTCGAGCTGTTCGCGACTGACGTTGATACCGTCGAGGCGCATGCAGCCGGGGAAGCGGCCGGCCAGATACTTCAGGATGTAGCCCCAGCCGCAGCCGATGTCGAGAATGCGTTCGACGCGCGGGGGAACGGGGCCGTCGAAGCCGGCGAGATGAAGCTGGCGTTCGAAGTAGCGAATGCCCGATTCATCGAGCGAGATCGGCGGCGTGGAGCGCGGATCGTCGTACACACCGAACTGGAACAACAGGTACTCGCCGATCGCCTTGCGCCAGTCGTCCGGGCTGCCGGCGTAGGTCGTCTGCACTTTCCGCTCGTAATCGCTCACCGTCTCGCCATGCAGCACCCGGATCGGTAGGGCGGGTTCCAGGTGCGGCGCGCGCAGTTCGGCGATCGCCTGTTCGCTGATCTGATTCATCGAAATCCTCGCGTCGTCCATTTCCGTCAAACCGGACAAAACAATGCCCGCCGATCGAGCGGCCGCGCACGTCTTTACGAAACGCCGGCACAAAAATACCCCGGCCGATACCTGTGATCGTGCGATCGAATAAATCGAGGTAATGCTTCGGTCGAAACGTTATGACGGTGAAAGATCCGTGCGCATTTATAGAATCCCCGGATAAATGGCGGAAAGGGCGCTACGACGCCACATCGCGACACAGGCCCCATATCGTGCCTGGGGCACCTGGCGACGCGGGCTGGCGCCGGCTGGCCGGTTCGGCTCCGTACGCAACGCGTATTTTCACGATTCTGGCACTGCGATCGTGAACCGGAAGCGAAGTGTTTTTGTTATATGAAAGGCGATTCGATTTTTCAAGAATCTTCCCGTGTGTTTTAAAAACACGGGAAAACAGATACGAATAAAAATATTAAAATCGCGCTTGTCAATGGCGGTGGGGATTGTTTCGATTCGATGAATCGAAAAAAGCCGCGACGCGAACGATCGCGCGCGCGGCTACCGGCCGGACGAGCTCGTGCGGCAGGATGACGTCAAGCTCGACTGAAACGCCCGCTCACGCAGGAACGGACCGGGAGCGGCGCACTGGCGCCTACGGCCGCGCAGCCACCTCGTCGAGGTGCCACAGCAGATCCGCCGGATCGTCGTACACGCGCAGCGCGCCCGCCCGTTCCAGCTCATCGCTGCCGTACCCGCCCGCCAGCAACCCGACGCCGAGCGCGCGGCAGCGGGCGGCGGCGAGCATGTCCCAGATGCTGTCGCCGACCACCACCGTATGCTCGATCGGCACGTTCAGCTTCGCGGCGGCAGTCAGGAACAAATCCGGGTCCGGCTTCGCATACTTCACCTGATCGCGCGTGACGACCACGTTCTTCGCCGGATCGACGCCGAGCGCCTCGAGATTGATCGCCGCCGTTTCCATCCGCCCGCTGGTCGCGATCGCCCAGCGAATGCCGGCATTCGACAGCGCGGCCAGCAGTTCGCGCGCACCCGGCAGTGGCCGGACCTGAGCGCGCAGCCGCTGGTACGCGGCCGCATGCAGCCGCGCGAGCCGCTCGACACGGTCGGCGTCGATGTCGCCGGCCGTTTCGCGCAGCAGTTGGTTCAGGAACAGGCCGCCGCTCATCCCGATCTTGCGGTGGATGCGCCACACCGACAGTTCGATGCCTTCGGCATCGAGCGCTTCCTTCCACGCGAGTACGTGTTGATAGACGCTGTCGACGAGCGTGCCGTCGAGATCGAACAGAAATGACGTTTCAATGCGCATGTAACTCTCCCTGGCCCGATGGTGGTCGGGCAAATCGTCGGCAAAACCTCATTCGTCACATTATCGGCGCACGGCCGTGTCACCGCCATGTCCCGCGCCGCACGCACCGCGCCCGGCGGCAGCGGGGCGAACACCGCTGGTACAATCGCGCCGATGCGCCGGGCGGGCCGCCCGCGCGCGCCCAACCTTCGTCGAATCCCCGTATGGCAACCCCCGACGCCGTCAGTTCCGAACAATCGTGGTGGGGCGTTCTGGCCCTGGCACTCACCGCCTTCATCTTCAATACCACCGAATTCGTGCCCGTCGCGCTGTTAAGCGCGATCGGCGACAGCCTGCAGATGCAACCGACCGCGGTCGGCCTGATGCTGACGATCTACGCGTGGGCGGTTGCGGTCGTGTCGCTGCCGCTGACGTTCGTCACGCGGCACGTCGAGCGCCGCAAGCTGTTGAGCGTGGCGCTGCTGGTGTTCATCGGCAGCCATGTCGTGACCGGCGTCGCGTGGAATTTCACGGTGCTGATGATCGGCCGGCTCGGCATCGCGTGTGCGCATGCGGTGTTCTGGTCGATTTCGATCCCGCTCGCGGTGCGGCTCGCGCCGAGCGACCGCAAAAGCCGTGCGCTCAGCCTGATCGCGATGGGCTCGGCGATCGCGATGGTCGCCGGGATTCCGCTCGGCCGCGTGATCGGCGAGGCGTTCGGCTGGCGCGTCACGTTCCTGATCATCGCGGGCACGGCGGGCGTCGCGCTGCTGTTGCTGCGCGCCACGTTGCCGTTGCTGCCGAGCCAGGGCGCCGGGTCGCTGAGCAGCATCGGCGTGTTCCTGCGCAAGCCGGCGCTGGTCGCGCTGTATGCGATCACCGTGCTGGTCGTGTCCGCGCACTTCACGTCGTACACGTACATCGAACCGTTCGTGCAGAGCATCAATCATGCGAGCAACAGCCGGATCACGTACGTGCTGATCCTGTTCGGCATCGCCGGCCTGCCGGCCGCGGTCTGCTTCAATCGCGTCTACCCGCACCGGCCCGACGATTTCCTGCTGGCGTCGATCGTCGCGCTGTCGGGCTGCCTGCTGATCCTGTTCCCGTGCGCGCTGAACATCGTCACGCTGTCCGTGCACACGCTGGTGTGGGGCGGCGCGATCGTCTGCTTCGGGCTGGCGATGCAGGCATGGGTGCTGAAGCTGGCGCCGGACGCGACCGACCTGGCCGTGTCGATCTACTCGGGGCTGTACAACGTCGGCATCGGCGCCGGCGCGCTGCTCGGCAACCATATCGCGGGCGACTTCGGGCTGCCGTGGATCGGCACCTTCGGCGGCGTGGTCGCGATCTTCGCGGCCGGTGTCGCGTGGGCCGCGTTGCGGCTGCACGCGAAACGGGAAGCGACGCTCGCGGCCCCCGCGCCGTGAAGCCGCTGCCCGGCACGCCGCCGGTGCATCACGCGATCGAATAGCCGCCGTCGGCCACGAGCGCGTGCCCCGACACATAGCTGGCATCGTCCGACGCGAGGAACGCGACGACCGTCGCCATCTCGGCGGCGGACGCCCAGCGGCCGGCCGGCGTCGATTCGGCGAAGGCGAGCCGTGCTTCCTCCGACGCCCAGATGCCGCGATGATGGAACGGCGTATCGATCAGCCCAGGGCACAGCGCGTTGACGCGCACGCCGCGTTTGAACCATTCGATCGAAGCCGTCTTCGTCATCCCGATCACCGCGTGCTTGCTCGCGATATACACCGACGCATTCTCGAAGCCGATGACGCCGCCCATCGACGCATTGTTGATGATGCTGCCCTTGCCCTGACGCAGCATGATCTCGGCCGCGAACTTCATCGAGTTGAACACGCCGCGCACGTTCGGCTCGAACACTCGGTCGTAGCTTTGCGCGTCCTGCTCGAGCATCGGCGCGAACACGCCTTCCGTGCCCGCATTGTTGAACGCGATGTCGAGCCGTCCGTGGGTCGACACCGTGAAATCGAACAGCTTGCGAAGCTCGGCTTCGTTCGCGACATCCGCAGCGAAGGCTGTCGCGTTGCCGCCGGCGGTCGCGATCTCGTCGACCAGTCGATCGAGTTCGGCCTTGCGTCGGGCGCTGACGACGACCTTCGCGCCGCGGCGCGCGAGTTCGATCGCCGATGCGCGGCCGATGCCGGAACTGGCGCCCGTCACGAGGGCGATGCGACCGTCGAGCGGGGCTGAGTGCGTGCTTGCGTTCATGATGCGTTTCTCCGTGGTGGTTGACCCTCTGCGTCGAAGCGACGTCTGATGCGCATTGTGGTCGCTCGACGGCGACAAAAAAATGGAACAATGGCGCATTCAGAATTCCTTCTTGAGGAATTAAAATCGCTTTTTCGCGAGCATCATAAAGGCTTCCCATGCTCAACCGCCTCGACATCCTGAAGATCTTTTCCGCGGCTGCCGCCGCGCCGACGTTTCGCGAGGCGGCCGCGCGGCTCGGCGTGTCGCCGCAGGTCGTCACGCGCGCGGTGCGCGAACTGGAGGAGATGCTCGGCGAAACGCTGTTTCACCGGACGACCCGCAGCATCCGGATCACCGCGTTCGGCCAGTCGTTCGCGCGCGAGGTGCAGGGCGCGCTGGCCGTGGTCGACGGGCTGTTCGGGCCGGCGACCGGCCAGCGCGACGAGCCGGTCGGCGTCGTCCGGATCACCGCGCCGTCGGGCATGGGGCGGCATTACGTGCAGCCGATCCTCACCGGCCTCATGCAGCGGTATCCGGGGCTCGTGCCCGATCTGCGGCTGTCCGACGTGCCGTCGCCGGTGGTCGACGAGCAGATCGACATCGGCGTGCGCGTCGGCGCGATCGGCGACAACCGCTTCGTCGCGCGCATGGTCGGGCCGTTGCCGATGTGGGTGGTGGCCGCGCCGTCGCTGATCAGGCGGCTGGGCGAGCCGAAAAACCGCAAGGCGCTCGAAGCGATGCCGGTGACGTGCCTGATCGATCGTGCAAGCGGGCGGCCGTGGCCGTGGATGTTTCGCGGCGAGCAGCAGTTCGTGCCGTCGTCGCCGGCTTACCTGACGGACGACACCGAGGTGGAGATCGAGGCCGTGTGCGCAGGGGTGGGAGTAGGCCAGTGTTCGGAATATCTTGTGCGGCCGTACGTCAGGAAGGGGCGTCTCGTGCGGGTGCTGCCGAGCCTCGAGCCCGAGCCGTGGAAGCTGCACGTCTATCGGCCGCGGCGCGGGCCGATGCCGCGTCGTATCCGGGTGGTGTACGACGAACTGGTGGCGAAGCTCGCGGAGGCGACGTGGCGGGAGTAGGGGGCCGCCGCACAACGGCAAACGTCGGTCGCGGCGGCATCATGAACCTTTCCGTGCCCGACCCTACGCCGGACGAATTTCGGCTGTTCGGCAACCGCGGGCCCGCCTGAAGGCGCTGCGGCCGATCGTCGATGTGAGGACCGCCGCGAGGCCGGGCGTCACGCAACCGATCCGCGCATTTCGCCGCATCGTTCGTTGCGATGCGCTCGTTACGGCATGTTATGCTCCGCGCGAAACCCGTGTTCCGGAATTCGCGGCTCGGCAACGGGCTGCGTGTGCGGCACGGCCGTTCGCCCTCGATTGATTGACGCTCATGAACGGTAACTCCACGCTCGATCCCGTGGCGCAAGAGGCGATTGACTGGGAAGTGAGGCTACGCTCCGGCGAGATTTCGCAGGCGGAGCGCGACGCATTCCTGGCATGGCGGCGCGCGGACCCGGCCCACGAAGAAGCATGGGCGCGGCTGCAGCAGCGGCTCGGCAGGCTCGGCCCGTTGCAGGGCACGTCGAGTACGGCGGTGCGGCGGGCGCTCGACGAGCCGTCGCGTCACCGCAGACGATGGCTGAAAGCCGGCGCGGGCCTGGGAGGCCTCGTGCTCGCCGGGATCGGCACGCGCCAGCTCGTTTCGACGTTTTCGCTCGACGCGGACTACCACAATGGCGATGTGGTCCCACAAAGAGTCCAGTTCGACGGCAGCGTTTCGGTCACGGCCGGCGCGGCCACGCGGGTGTATACCCATGCGCGTGACCAGGCCGACCTCTATCTGGCCGCCGGCCAGGTTGCAACAGATCCGACTCGCGCGGGCTATCAGCCTGTCGTCGTGACCACCCGCGACGGCATGGTCCGCACCGAGCGGGCGCGCGTGAGCGTGGACGTTCTGCGCCTGCATACCGTCGTGGCCGTGCAAGGTGGCGATGCGGTGCTGGCCGTGCCTCACGGGCGCCGCTTGCGGGTACCCGATGGATCGGCGTGGTCGCTGTCGGGCGGTCAGATCACCCGCATGCCCGAAACGTCGGCCGACATCTTCTCGTGGACACGCGGCACGCTGGTCGTGCTCGACCGCGCGGTGCCGGACGTGATCGAAACGCTGGGCCGTTACTTCGGCGGCTATATCCGTTTTCCGGAAGCCGCGCTGTCGCGCCGCGTGAGCGGCGTCTTTCCGCTCGACGACGCGCCGGCCGCACTCCGGCAACTGGCCGAAAGCCTCGGGTTTTCCCTGAATCTGTACGGCAACATGCTCGCCGTCGCCACCGCTGCCTGAAACCGCAGGCTTCCGCTCCAGTCCTCCCTCCGAATTTTTTTCGATTTGCGGTGTCACTTTTCGCCGCTCGTTGCACAAGGTAATCAAGAGCGCATCGAATCGCTCGACATCAACCCGTGCACTC
>NZ_BCPP01000194.1:0-8669 GCF_016586125.1 Burkholderia sp. E168m23 | reverse complement strand
CCCTGTCCTGGTCCAGCAGCGGACACGACAACGTCGTGAGTTCATACGGCATATCTGCTCTCCTTTCGCTCGTCTATCGCACTGTATTTCCAAACCGGTGGCCGATAAACGCGCCGCACCTTGAAACAGAATCCAGTAGCATTGCGTAATGGATCTCCTCAAGGCGATGGCCGTATTCGTCCGTATCGTGGAAACGGGTAGCCTGACGGCGGCCGCGCAAGCGTCCGATCTGTCGCCGACCATGGTCGGCAACTACCTTCAGACTCTGGAAAGCCGGCTGGGCGCGGTTCTCGTGCACCGCACGACCCGCAAGCAGAAAGTCAGCGCGTTCGGCCACGCTTACTACGAGCGATGCGTCGAAATTCTCGGTCTGGTCGACGACACGGAACAGCTTGCGCTCGCTCACCTCAAGCAGCCACGAGGGCGTTTGCGCGTGACCGCGCCTGTCGTGTTTACGAACGAGTGCCTGATTCCCGCGCTCGCGGACTATTACCGGCGCTACCCCGAGATCAAGCTCGATATCGTCGCAACCGATTCGCTCGCCGATCTGTTCGACGAAGGCTTCGAGGCGGCCATTCGCATCGGCACGCTCGCCAACCCGGATGTGGTGGCGCGTCCGCTGGCGCCATATCGGCTGGTGCTGTGTGCGTCGCCCGCTTACGTTCACGAGCATGGCGCGCCGGCTACGCCGCACGCGCTAGGCGAGCATCATTGCCTGACCTATGCGTATCCGCCCCGAGCGGAATGGCACGCGGCGCAAACCCAATGGACGCTGGAAGGCCCGGATGGGCCGATGAGCCTGTCCGTGGACGGCAGACTGAAAATTGACAATGCGGACGCGTTGCGCCGGGCGGCGTTGAGAGGGCTGGGTATCGCGATGCTTCCTTCCATCTTGATACGCGACGACATTCGAGAGAAGCGCCTCATCGAGATCATGCCGGACTTCGCCGGCCCCGAACGGACGATGAACCTGCTTTATCTTCAGGAGAGGCAGCAATCACCGAAGCTTCGCAGCTTCACTGAATTCGTGGTCGACCGGTTCGGCGCCGAAACGGCCTGTCGGACGTGAGGCGATTGCCGCCGGTCGCGAAAGGCGTCGTACTTCATCGACACCTCGCGATTTCGACCCGATGTACGTTTCCGTCCTCACCCGCCGTGGTCGCTCATCTGCACCGACCCGCGACGGAATGGCGCCGAAGCGACGATGCTCAAGTCGGATCGCGCCACCTCCGCCGCCTGCAGGGCGTGGCCGTTAGCCGCGCGAATCGACCCAGTTGCGTGCCCAGCGTGCCGAGTGCGCGAGCGCCTGTGCCTCGCTCGTGAAGTAATCGAGCGAATAGAACTGATAGCGGCCTTCGTCGTGCGTGCTATCGGCGCGTTCGAGCAGGAGGTTGGATGAAAAACTACCGTCGGGCAAGCGATGCGCCGAGGGTTGGACGGCATAGCCGTTGTACTGTTGAATTCGTTTGTTGTGCATTTTAATTTTAATGATGTTCGAATGCGCGCGTGCCGTGCGAAATGCGCACGGGTAAGCCGATTCAAAGCCATTGCGGACTGAATCTGACGCAGTCGGAAAGCGAAAATAAGGCGTTGCGGCCGGAGGGGGAATGAAGTGCAACGAGACGTGTGACGCTCGGCCAGCTGAATCACTCGATACAGCTCAAGGCGATCGCGCCAACTTGGGGAGGCGAAGCTCCGTTGGGATGTCGCTGCGACCCGGCGTCCGTCGTGGGAGGCCGGGCCCTTCAAACTTTACAGTGGCTTGATGTTCGCCGCTTGCAGACCCTTCGGGCCTTGCTTCGTTTCGAAGCTCACTTTTTGATTTTCAGCCAGCGTCTTGAAGCCGTCGGCACGAATTTCGGAGAAGTGAGCGAACAGGTCGTCGCCGCCCTTGTCCGGAGTAATGAAGCCAAAGCCTTTGCTGTCGTTGAACCACTTGACGATACCGGTATCCATGAAGATTCCTTGAGAAAAAAAGGGAAATTTGCTCTGTTGAAAGAGCGCGTGAAGCGTCAAGGAGGGAGAGGACAACGAATACCGCTGGGGAGGAGCGAGCAATTGATGAACAGCAATCGGACTTCTTGGACTTCGGTACATACACTAACGGCAGGTGCCGGCCGCGTCAACGACTATCTTGTAACTGTGTGACATCCAGCTCGACGCGCCGACATCGAGACGCCCTTCCGCATCGCAGACGTGACTCCCCGACCGCGGGCAGCGAAGCCGAAGGCTGTCGTCACGACTGGACCCACACCGCCCCGCTTCACGCCTTCGCGAAGGCGAGCAGCAGCTCGCCGAGTTTGCCCGGTTGCTCCTGCTGGATCCAGTGACCTGCGCCGTCGATCAGCTCGATGCCGCGCATGCTCGTCGCCGCCTTCGTTCTCATCAGATCGAGCGCGCCAGGCGCCGAATAGGTGCCCCAATCGCGCTTGCCGCCAATGAAGAGCGACGGGACGTCGATCGTCCTGCCCGAAAACAGGCGCAACTCGGCGTTCAGGTCGGGATCGGACAAGACACGATAAGCCTGAAGCGCGCCTTGAAACCCGGTACGGCCATACTCCGCCGTGTATACGCCCAGTTCCGCGTCGGTGAGCCATTTGCAGGCAAGGATTTCGGCGGCGGACGGCTGGAATGGCGCGACGGTCTCGGGCATCGTCTTGCCGAGATCCATCACGTAGTACGTGGGCATTTGCGCCAGTTCCGAGGCCGTGAGCGCCTTCAGCGGATGCGGCTTGTTGCCCGGCCAGTCGGCGCTCTTCACGTGGAAAAATGCCCGCAGAAACGCTGATAGACCTTGGGGCGGGTGCCACATGTCCCGGTTGGCGTTCCGTGTGCACAGGTATTGCTGGTAATACGCTCTCGGCGGATCGAGCGCGGCAAGCGCCGCCGCCAACTTCCGGCCTTCGCTGTTCGGTTGAGCCGACGATGTCTCGCTTCGCGCCGTGTCGAATGGGAGCGCCGGCGGACCAGGGAACGGCGCACTCATCAGCACCACTGACGGAAAGACGTCCGGTCGCGCCAGCGCGCAATACGCCGCCACAGGCGAGCCGAGGTCGTGCCCGACCAGCATCGACGTATGCCGATACCCCAACGCCGATACCAGTCCGAGGGCGTCGCGCGTCATATTCAGGAGGCTGAAGGGCCCGAGCGGAGCGTCATAGTCGTTCGCCCAACCGGTCGTGCGTCCATAACCGCGCTGGTCGGGCGCCACGACGTGGTATCCCGCGTCGGCCAGGATGGGCATGAGATGCCGCCAGCCGTAGGCCAGATCCGGAAAACCGTGCAAAAGCAACGCGAGCGGCCGGCCGGCGCTTTCATGACCGGCTTCGAGAATGTGAACATCGAGGCCGTTCACCCCATGGATCATGCGCGAGCGCACTCCTTTCGGAAGCGTTCCTGCACCGTATGTCGGCGTGGCCAAATCACTCTCTCCTGTCGGGGTTGCGCGGGCAGGACGAAGCAAGGCAGCAACCAGGCCGGCCGCGCCCATCGCCAGAACGGTTCGTCGCGGCGCCGATGGCTTGCTCTTGTCGACGGGCATCGTCGAACTCCGAAATATGGTGATCACCATAGTATGGCGATCGCCATAGACCGGTCAAGCGGAACGTGGTACTTTTCCCGCATGACACGCAAGACTGACGCGCGCGCTCGCGCGATTGCCACGGCCGAACGGCTGTTTCGCATCCAGGGCTACACGGCGACCGGGCTGACCCAGATTCTCGAGGAAAGCGGCGCGCCCAAAGGGTCGTTCTACTTTCACTTTCCTCGCGGCAAGGCCCAACTCGCCGAGGAAGCAATCGATAACTACGTCACCCATCGAATTGCCGTCTTGCGGAACATCTCGGCTGATACGACCGGTCATGCGCTGAATTTTGTTCGCCAGATCTTCAGCACGTTTGCGGCCGAAATGGTCGCCACCGATTTCCAGTACGGGTGTCTCATGCAAAACCTGGCAAACGAACTGCCCGCGCTCGACGCCGAGCTGACCCAGCGGGTGGCGCGGGGGTTTGCCGATTCGACCGAGGTGATTGCGGCGCATTTCAGGGGGTGCGGGTTCGCTGCCGCGCGCGCATCCTCGGCCGCGGCCGCATTGGTCGCCGCGCTCGAAGGCGCCCGCACGGTCGCGCGCCTGGAACGCTCGCCGGCCGTGTTCGACGCACTGGCAGATGTCAGCAGCCAGGGATGGGGCGCTTCCGAGGGGTGATCCGGCCCAATGTTCTCGTCATGCGTCGTGCCTTGCGCACATCACGGGGAAATTGCCCGTTGCCGTGATGCCGCACCGGTTCGGTATCCGTGAACGCACGACGTGCCGCGAATTCAATTCTCTCGACCGCGTTAGCTCGAACTGCGCAGCGGTAGCCTGGCAACGTGAACGCGTGGAAAACTGGCAGGCGGCCGGACGAGTACCCCGAATTCCGAAGCATGGCCAGGTCGATCAAGCACGACCTCGCCGCGCAGATCGTCTATCGGTGACCAGATTGCAAGCTCGGCCAGACCGGAAGTCGACGTACCGCAACCGCGAACGCTCCGGCCGCCATCGCGAACACCCAAACCGCAGGTCAATGCGAAGCACCGAACAGTCGAATCACGACGCCGCGCAACCACCGGTTGCCGGCCTCGTGGTGATAGCGCGCATGCCAATGCTGCCGCACCGCGAAGCCTTCGACCGGGATCGGGCATGCATGAACCGCCAGATCGTTGGCTTGGGCCAGCGTCTCGCCGATATGACGCGGTAGCGTCGTGATCAGGTCGGTCGTCTGAACGATCGCCCCCAGCCCCAGAAAGCCCGGCAATTCCAGCACCACGTCTCGCTCGATGCGCGCCTGCCGCAGCGCCTGTTCGAGGAGTTGCGCCCCCGTTCCCGCCGTAATGGCGACATGCCCTTCCGAACGATACTGCCTGGCCCCGAGCCGACCGCGAATCCTCGGGTGATGCCGATTCACCAGACAAATCCAGTCCTGGTCATACAGCTTCTGCTGATAAATGCCGCCGCCCAGCCACGGCACGTAGCCAATCGCGAGATCGGCTTCGCCGGATTCGAGCGCCCGCTCCGTATTGCCGTCGATCCGTGCGGCTTCCAGCCGGACGCCCGGCGCCTGCGCCCGGACATGGGCCAGCAGCCGCGGCAGCAGCGTGACGTGGCTCGCGTCGGTCATGCAGATGCGAAAGCGTCGCTGGGCGGTCGCGGGATCGAACGCGATCTCCCACGCCGTGAAGCGCCGCAGCGATTCGAGAATTTCCCGGCAGGGCCCGATCAGCGCGTCGGCTTGCGGTGTCGGCGCCATGCCGCCGGGCGTGCGGATGAACAGCGGATCGTGCAGGTGTTCCCGCAAATGCCCGAGCCAGATGCTGACGGTCGGCTGGCTCTGGCCGAGCTGCTCGGCGACGCGCGTGACGCTGCGCACGTCGTACAGGAGATCGAATAGCTGAAGCAGCTTCAGGTCCGGCAGATCAGCGGGCATCGTCGCATTATTGTCCATGGCAATGACGTCATTGTACTCATTGCATTGTCGGCATGAGCGGCGGCTCCTATCGTGAGGCCATACGTCAAGGAGACACCATTGAAAATCGCGATTCTAGGAGCCGGCGCACTGGGTTGTGCGATCGGCGCCACCCTCACCGAAGGCGGTCACGAGACCTGGTTGATCGACCGCTCGCCCGCACACGTCGATGCGATGCGTCGCGACGGCCTGCGGGTCGACGACGCCCGCGGCACCCGGCAGGTACGCGTGCACGCGACGACACAGGCGGCCGAAGTCGGCGCGGCCGACGTGGTCGTGGTGCTGGTCAAGTCGTTCCACACTGACGCGGCGATCCGCGGCGCCCTGTCGCTGGTCGGGCCCGATACCGTCGTGCTGTCGCTGCAGAACGGCCTCGGGCACGAGGACATCCTGAGCGACGCCGTCGGCCGCGAGCGCGTCCTCGCGGGCAAGACCTACGTCGGCGGCGTGCTGCGCGGGCCGGGTCATATCGAATCCGGCGTGATCGGCAAAAACACCTACATCGGCGAACTCGACGGCCGCATCACGCCGCGCGTGCAGGCGATCGCCGCCGCGTTCGATACCGCCGGCCTCGCGACGACGATCAGCGACAACATCGTCGGCACGATGTGGGACAAGCTGCTGGTGAATGTCGCGACGGGCGCGCTGACCGGCCTCACCGGCCTCACCTACGGGCAGCTCTACGACGAGCCGCTGCTGAAGGCGACGTCGCTCGCGGCGGTCGCCGAAGCGATCGCGGCGGCGCAGGCAGCCGGCGTCAAGCTGTCGATGACCGATCCCGAACAGGCCTGGACCCTCGCCGCCGAGGGGCTGCCCGCCGCCTTCAAGACCTCGATGCTGCAAAGCCTGGAGAAAGGCTCGATCACCGAGATCGACTTCATCAACGGTTCGGTCGTGCGCGCCGGGCAGCGCCATGGCGTGCCGACCCCGGTCAATGCCACGCTCGTCGCCTGCATCAAGGGGCTGGAGCGCGCGATGGCCGATCGCCAACGTGAGGAGGCCGCCGCATGAGCGCCACGAAAGCCTATCTCGAACACGTCGCGATCTGGGTGAAGGACATCCACTGGCACATCCGTTTCTTCGAGGACGTGCTCGGCATGACGCTGCGCGAAGTGGACGGCCCGCTCGACGCACCGCGACAGTACTGGACGCTCGGCGGCATGCAATTCATCCACGCGCCCGACCACAATGGCCCGGAAGGCCGGCTCGCCCATCTCGGCGTGATGTGCGAGGACCTGGAGGCCGCGCTGGCCGCCGCGCGGCGATTCGACGTGACGGAGATGCCGCAGGGGCGCAACTGGATTCGCCTACCCGACGGGCTTGCCGTCGAACTGATTCAGGCCAGGCCGGCTTCATGCGTCGCGCAAGCACTGGCGATCAACCCGCGCGCGGAGGCATGACCATGACGATCGTCGAGAAATACTGGGACGACGCCCGCGAGGGCGACACGTGCACGAGCCCGACCTACCTCGTGACCAAGGAACGCATTCTCGCGTACGCCGACCTCACCGGCGACCATACGCCCGTTCACGTGGACGAGGAATACGCGAACGCCAGCCATTTCGGCTGCCTCGTCGCGCACGGGCTGTTCGGCCTGTCCATTGCCGACGGCCTGAAGACGCAGAGCGACTATCGCTTCCTGCCGGGCATGTCGCTCGGCTGGACCTGGGATTTCCTGCTGCCGATCAAGGTCGGCGACGTGCTGCACGTGACGTTCCGCGTCGGTTCGATGCGGGCCAGCAAGAGCCGCCCGGACTGGGGCATCGTCGTGCTGCCGTCGGAACTGATCAATCAGGACGGACAGGTCGTTCAACGCGGCGAACATCGCCTGATGGTGCCGCGCCGTCCGGAGGCACTGTAATGCAGGCACGTCCCCTCGAAGGCATTCGCGTCGTCGACTACAGCCATTTCCTCGCCGGCCCGTATGTCGGACGCTGTCTCGCGGCGCTCGGCGCCGAAGTGATCAAGGTCGAGCGCCCGGGCGCCGGCGACGCCGGACGCCAGCACGCGACCGTGCTCGACGACCAGCAAAGCGGCTACTTCCTGCAGCTCAACATGGGCAAGCGCGGCGTGAGCGTGAACATGAAGGACGCGCGCGGCAAGGCGTTCATGCAGCGGCTGTGCGACTCCGCCGACGTCTTCATCGAGAACTATCGGCCGGGCGCGCTGGACAAGCTCGGGCTCGGCTATGAAGAACTGTCGGCGCGCAATCCGGGCCTCGTCTACTGCTCGATTTCGGCGTACGGTCACACTGGTCCCGACGCACATCGTGCCGGCTTCGGGCTGATCGCCGAAGCGAAGAGCGGGATCATGCAGATGGTCGGCACGCCCGGCGAGCGGCCGCCGCTGCTCCGCATATCGCTCGGCGACATGTACACCGGCATTCATGCGGTCGCGGCGATCAACGCCGCGCTGCTGGGGCGCGTGAAGAGCGGCCGCGGGCAACACGTCGACATGGCGCTGTACGACACGCTGGTGTCGATGCACGAATATGCGGTGCAGTGCTACACGCTGAAGGGCGTGCTGCCCGAGCAGACCGGTCACGACATGCCGACCTCGACACTCTATGGCGTGTTCCGTGCCGCCGATGGCGATCTCGTGATCGCCGCGCAAGTCGACGACGCGTGGAAGCGCTTTGCACAACTGATCGAAGCGCACGGCGGCCCGGCTGGCTTCGGTGCGGACTCCCGGTTTCACGACAGCACCGGGCGCAATGCGCATCGCGCGGCGATCCTGTCGGTGGTCGAACCGTGGGTGGCCGCGCGTTCCGTCGCGTCGGTACTGGACCTGCTGGACGGCATCGACGTTCCGTGCGCGAAGGTGCAGCGCATCGACGAGGTGTTGAACGATCCGCAGATCCAGGCCCGAGGCATGGTCGTCGAGCAGCAGCATCCACGCTACGGCACGCTGCGCCTGCCCAACCTGCCGTTCCGGTTTTCCGATTGCGATACGACGATTCGCGAGGTCGCGCCCGATCTCGGCCAGCACAACGCGGAAGTCGCACGGTCCCTCGGGTTCGATGCGGCCGAAATCGACGCGATGCAGGCCGACGGCGTCCTCTATTCAAAAGTGAGCCAATGATGACCGACCAATACGCGGTGATCGGCAATCCGATCGGACACACCAAATCCCCGCTGATTCACGGCCTCTTCGCGCAAGAGACGCAGC
>NZ_BCPP01000193.1:0-8674 GCF_016586125.1 Burkholderia sp. E168m23 | reverse complement strand
GAGTACATCAAGGCCGACGTGAGCGGCCGCGTACTGATCGACGCAATGGGTCCGGCGGAATACCGGAAAGTGCTGAAGCATCCCGACATGCAGGCGATGCTTGCGCCGCCCGACAAGCAGGGCTGACCTCGACGAGATATCGATGACCCAATACACCTTTCGCCTGCTGAACGTCTTCGCCGAATCGACGTTCGGCGGCAATCCGCTGTGCGTGTTCGACGATGCGCGCGGCATGGACGACGCGACCATGCAGGCGCTGGCCGTGCAGTTCAATCTGTCGGAGACGACCTTCGTACTGCCGTCCGATCGCGGGCACGCGCGCGTGCGGATCTTCACGCCCGGCTACGAGATGGCTTTCGCGGGCCATCCGACGCTCGGCACCGCGCACGTCGTGCGCGATCTGCTCGAGGCAGGCGATGCGCTGTCGCTCGAATTCAAGGCCGGCGTCGTCGACGTCACCGCGCGCGACGACGTGTGGACCTTCATCGCGCCGCACGCCGGCATGCCGAACACCGCGCCATGCGCGTTGCCCGATGCGCAGGTCGCGGCCCTGCTCGGGCTCGCCGAGGACGATCTGCTCGCGCCGCCGCTGTGGGTCAATACCGGTGCCGACCAGTTGCTGGTCGCGCTCAAGGACCCGGCCGCCGTGCGGCGCGCGCGGCCCGACGGCGCGCGCGTCGACATCTGGCCGCCAAGCAGCCTCGGCCGCAGGACCGCGTACGTATTCGCATTCGACGACGCGCGCCCGGGGACGGTCGTGTCCCGCTACTTCTTCGTGAAGCAAGGCGGCGGCGTGGCGGAAGATCCGGGCACCGGTTCGGCCTGTGCGAACCTGGGCGGCTGGCTGCTTGCGGCCAGTCACGATCTGCCGGCCGCGTTTCGGGTCGAACAGGGCGAAGCCGTCGGCCGGCCCTGCCTGCTGCACTTGTCGGTCGATGCAGCGGGCAAAATCGGCGTCGGCGGGCGCGTGATCGAACTCGGGCGCGGCGTGATCAACGTGTGATCGACGCGCGCCCGCCGACGCCGCCGCTCATCGCGCGCCCACCCGCCACACCGTCACTTCGTGCAGCGTCTCGCCCGGCTTGAGCGCCGTCGACGGGAAGGCCGGATGATTCGGCGAATCGGGAAAATGCTCGGCTTCCAGCGCGAATGCATCGGTTTGCCGGTAGACCGTGCCGCCCTTGCCCGCGACGCTGCCGTTCAACCCGTTGGCCGTATAGAACTGCAGCCCCGGCTGCGTCGTGTACAGCTCGAGGAAACGCCCCGACGCCGGGTCGTAGGCACGCGCGGCGAACGCCGGCGCCGGCTGGCCGCCCTGGTCGAGCACCCAGTTCTGGTCGTAGCCATGCGCGATCGCGAGCTGCGGATACGCATCGCGCAAATGCGCGCCGATCGGCGTCAGCTGGCGCAGGTCCATCGGCGTGCCCGCAACGCTCGCCAGTTGCCCGGTCGGAATCGACGTATCGTCGGTCGGCGTGAAGCGCGATGCGGCGATCTCGATGAGTTGCCGCTCGACGCTGCCGCCCGCCTGCCCGGCCAGATTGAAGTAGCTGTGGTTGGTCAGGTTGACGACCGTATCCTTGTCCGTCGTGGCCCGGTAGTCGATGCGGATCTGGTTGTCGCGGGTCAGCGTATAGGTCACGTCCGTCGTCAACGTGCCGGGGAAGCCGTTCTCGCCGTCGGGGCTCACGTAGCGCAGCGTGACGCTCGAACCGGTCGTGTCGCTGTGCGTGCCGGTGACCGTCCAGACCTTCGCGTCGAAACTGTCGGGGCCGCCGTGCAGCGTGTTCGGCCCGTCGTTGACCGGCAGCTTCCACGTCTTGCCGTCGAGCGCGAAGCGCCCGCCCGCGATGCGGTTCGCATACCGGCCGATCAGCGCGCCGAAATGGATGTTGCCGTTGTGCGCCTCGTAGTCGCGCAGCGAATCGAAGCCGAGCACGATGTCGGCCGCGTGCCCGGTGCGGTCAGGCACGTCGAGCGCGGTCACGATACCGCCGTACGTGATGACTTTCAGCGTCACGCCGCGCCGGTTCGCGAGCGTGTACTGGCTCACCGCCTGCCCGGTCGCGGTCGTCCCGTAATCGGCGCGGCTGATCGAGACTTCGGGCGCCGCCGATGCAACGGCTGCGTGCAGCCCGAACGTTGCGAACACACCTATCGCGAGCATCGGTCGTCGCGGCCAGCGTCGTTTCATGAAGACCTCCCAAGTGATGCGGCCCGTGCCGGTGCGCAAGTTGCGTGCCTGCACGTCGCCGCGTTTGTCATGCCGTGCTCCGCATCCGCATCGCGACGCTCACGTATGGTCCGCGCGCCACCGGCGAGGCGTGACGCCGGTCAAGCGCGTGAAGGTGCGCGAGAAATGGCTCTGATCGGCGAAGCCGCACGCAACGGCGATCATGCTCAACGGCATGTTCGGGTCGCGCATCCATTCCTTTGCCCGTTCGACGCGCTGCACGATGAGCCAGCGATGCGGCGGCAGCCCGGTCGTTCGATGAAACGCCTTGACGAAATGGCCGCGAGACAGCCCGCACGCGCTCGCCACGTCGGCCAGACCGATGTTGCCGTCGAGGTGCGCGAGCAGCAACTCCTTCGCGCGGCGCGCCTGCGACGGCGTGAGCTTGCCGTCCGACCTTTCCCGCCGCTCGCCGACGCCGCCGTAACGATGCGCGACGTGCGCCTGAAACGCCAGCCCCACGTGATCGATGAAGATCTGCGACGCTTCAGCGGGGCGGGCCAGCGCGGGCAGCAGCGCGTGCCCGAGCGCATGGATGATCGAGTCGTGGGTGCTCAGATGCGGCGGCAGATAAAGCTGCGGCCGCTGCCGGCCGCCGAGGTCGTCGACCGTTTCCTCGAGCGTGTGGCGCGGCAGATGGAAATGCAGGCAATCGAACGCACCCTGGAGGTCGGCCACCCAGCGACGGTCGAGATCGTAGATCGACACGGTTCCCGCGTCATACGGAACGAACGGTGCGGGGCGGCCGTCGAGCCACAGATCCTGCTCGCCGAACGGGTGCAACTGCAGCACGATCAGGTCCGTATTCTCGAGTTCATAGGGCGCGGTCAGCCCCATGTTCCTGCGCAAGCTCTTGAGCCGGACGATACCGATTTGCCCGTTCGGCAACGCTTGCGTGACGACGGTCTGCCTGACGTCGGCCGGGAGGAAATCGGACGATGGGGTGTCCGGCTGCGGGGCGCTCATGGGGCGAGGCGGGAAGGTGAATGACGAGGCTTATCACTCTAGCAAATCGCGGCGACGCACGCTGCTCGCGCCGCACCCCGCACTGGTATGATGCGCCAGCCACCCCCTACCGGAATTCGCGATGAAGCTGTCATTCGAAGCGCTCGAAGCCCTGGACGCGATCGACCGCACCGGCACCTTTGCCGAAGCAGCGGAACTGCTGCATCGGGTCCCGTCCGCGCTCACGTACCTGGTGCAGAAGCTCGAAAGCGATCTCGGCGTGGCGCTGTTCGACCGCAGCGGACGGCGCGCGAAGCTCACGCATGCGGGCCGCATCGTCGTCGAGGAAGGCCGGCGCCTGCTGCGTGCGGCCGAGCAGCTCGAAATGAAGGCGCTGCGTGCGCAACAGGGCTGGGAAACGGAAGTCCGCGTCTGCATCGACGAGATCTTGCCGTTCGACGCGCTGTGGCCGTACGTCCACCGGTTCTACGCACTCGGGATGGACACGCGGTTGCGGCTGTCGACGGAAGTGCTCGGCGGCGCGTGGGATGCGCTGATTTCGCGGCGGGCGGATCTCGTCGTCGGCGCGGCGGGCGAACCGCCGGAATTGCCGGGCATCGTCGCAAGGCCGATCGGCTCGCTGAAACACGTGTTCGCGGTCGCGCCGTCCCATCCGCTCGCGGCGCTGCCCGAACCGCTGTCGATGGCGTCGGTCGTCCAGTATCGCGGCGCGGTGATCAGCGATACATCGCGCGAACTGCAGCCGCAGTCGGTCGCGATCGATGCGGGCCAGCCGTATCTCGCGGTACCGACGCTGGCCGCGAAGCTGGAAGCGCAATGCGAAGGGCTCGCGGTCGGCACGCTGCCCGAATGCATCGCGGCGCGCGCGATCGCCGACGGCAAGCTCGTCGCGCGCCAGGTGACCGGCATGCGCGATACCACGCACTGCTATCTCGCGTGGCGTGGCGACGAGGCGGGCCGCGCGCTGCACTGGTGGGTCGAGCAACTCGACCAGCCCGATCTCGTCGATCGTTTCACGACGCCGGACTGACGCGTCCGTTCGCGGCCCGCCGGCACGCGGGGACCACACACGCCGGCCGCCCGTCGATGGCTGACGGCCCGGCATCGCGCGCATCATGCAGCGCCCCGGCACGGCGCCACGCGCCGCGAAAGAAAGCGCATGCCCATCCCCTCGCGCCGGCGACCCTCGCGATCCGGCCGCACGTCAGCCGAGCGAATCGTGCAGCCGTTTCATTTCCTTCTCGAGCCAGCCGATCAGGCTGAACCCGGCGTGCGCCTTCTCGACCGGCGGAATCATCACCCGTTCCTCGGTCGCGATATGGTCGGTGAGCGACTCGCACATCAGCCTGCCGAGCGCCGGCTTCCTCGCGATCAATGCCGACAGATCCTCGCTGCGAAGCTGATGCACGGTCATCGCGGTCACCGCGTGAACGGTCGCATGAAGCCGCGTGCCGGCGAGCACGACGGACTGCCCGATCGCATCGCCCGGCGCCATCCGCCGGACTTCCACATCGCCGGACGCGCCCGGCACGAACACCGCCGCGACGCCCGATTCGACGATCGTCAGCACGCGCGATTCCGCATTCGACGCGTAGATCACGTCGCCCTTGCCGAACGAACGCGCGACCAGCGCATCGGCCAGCACGGCCAGATCGTCGTCGTCCACGCGCGCGAACAATTCGACCGCGCGCAACAGCAGTAGCCGGCGCGATACCGGCTGCCCTGGCGAGGTCGATGACGATGCAGCCGCCGGCGCAGGACCCGCGAGCGGTCGCCACGCGACACCCGCCGCGGCCAGATGCCGATGCGCGAGATCGTAGAGCGCGTTGCGCACGGTGATTTTCTTCTGCAGCGCGTCGACGTAGCAGACGAGTTCGTACTGGATCGCGTTCGCGCGGAACGCCTTCACGACCGCGATCGGCGCGGGGCGCGCGAGCACGTCGAGCGAACTCGCCGCGGCCCGCTCCAGCGCACCGACGGCCACCGCCGGCCGCACCGCGGGATCGAGGTCGAGCGCGAGCGTCACGCCGTGCAGACCCGCGGGTTCACTGAGATTCACGATCGTCGCGCGCGCCGCGATGCTGTTCGGCACGACGACCAGGTTGCCGAGGCTGTCGATCAGCTTCGTCGCACGCCAGTTGCTCTCGACGATGCGCCCTTCGAGCTCGCCGATCGAGACCGTATCGTCGAGCCGGAACGGTTGCGTGGTATTCAGCACGAGCCCGGAGAACACGTCGTTCAGCGTGTTCTGGAGCGCGAGGCCGAGTATCACCGCCACGGCGCCGGAGGTCGCGACCAGGCCGCTCAACGGCAGGCCGAGCACGTAGCCGAGGGCGGCCACCGCGGCCGCGCCAAACACGACGGCTTCGGCGAGGTCGTGAAACAGCCGCTGGTTGCGCCACGCATGCGGCAGCAGCAGATGATTGAGCAGCAGACTGAACACGATCGCGCACTGAAGCCACCAGGCGATGCAGACGGCCTGGACCACGATCCGATCGAGCCCGCCGAGCGACGCGGGCACGGCGAGCGGGCTCACGCCGGTCGCGAACAGCACCGCGCTCAGCGCGGCGAACGCCGCACAGCGCCGGATGGCGCGCGCCACGGCGCGATTGCGCCCGACCAGCCGCCACGCGGCGAGATCGGCCAGCACGATCGGCGCGCCGTAGAGCGCCGTATCGGAGAAATTCAACATGTCGGAACGCACGCGCGGTGTGCGAAAGGATGGACGCGGCGGCACGTACGTCGCCGCGCGGACGGAATCGTCGGGCACATGGCGTGCGGGCCGCCGACGTGCTGGCCGCGGCTAGGCGCGCCGGCGCATGACGCCCGGCAATGGCAGCGGCAGCACGTAGCGGCCGGCGCCCGCGATCGCGATCGTGCCGAACAGGATCAGCAGCATCCACGCGAACTGCGCATCGCGCAGCGGCCAGTCGGGGTGGACGAACACCAGCGCGACGAGCGTGACGATCATCACCGGCAGCGCCGCCAGCCTCGGGTACAGACCGACGATCATGAAGACCGGGCACACGACCTCCGCGAAGATCGCGAACAGGATCGACAGCGTGCGGCCGAGATGGAACGGATCTTCGATGGCCGCGGCTTCGGCCGTGTAATGCACGATCTTTGGCAAGCCGTGCACCACGAGCAACAGCACGCTGGCGGCGACGCGCAGGAACAGCAGGCCGAGATCGGTCGCGTGACGGGAAAGGTCGGGTTGGTCAGGTTTCATGCGCGGTTCGTCGGTTGAGCGGGATGCACGGCGACGCGTGCGCCGGGCGTTGCGCCGCGCCGGCGTTCAGCGGGATCGCGCGACGTCGGCGAGCGCACGTGGTCGATGCGCATGCGTGCCGACGGAGTGTCGGCACGCGCCGTTCAGGCAATCTACGCGCGCCGCCTGCCGCCGTCCTGTATCCGGGCTGAATCGTTCTGAAACATCGGGGACGCGCACGAAGCCGGCGTCACGACTCGCGCGACGGCAGCTCGGCCTCGGCCGCATCGAATCCGAGTGCATGGACCTCCGACCACGCATCGTGCACGACCTGCGTCGACCCCGCGGTATGCGCGAGCGCCGCCGCATACGCGGCCAGCACCCGCACGCGTGCATCGTCGGATACCCCGGTTGCATCCGCGTCGCGCATCGCATCGAGCGCGACACGCGCGCGCTCGCGACATTCGTCGACGAGCGACAGATCGAACAGGCACGGCACCGCGACGGCCGTAAGCGCGATGCCGAGCGCCGCGTCGCCCTGGGCCGAAAATGCCCAGTCGAGCGCGGCACGCAGATTGCCGAGCTCGCGCCGGACCGCATCGAGCCGGGTCGCGCCCTCCGGCCCGCTGCCCGGCGCGTCGCCATCGTGGGCCGCGCGCCGGAACAACGCGAGGAAGTAGGTCGCGTGCGCGCGCGCCGCAGCCGCCCCCTCGCCGTGACTGTCGAGCTGCTGTTGCGCGTAGGCCCGCGTGGTCGTCAGCAGCCGGTAGCGCGGCACGCCGTGCGCGGTTTCGAGGATCACCAGCGATTTCGACACGAGGCCGGCGATCGTATCGAGCAGATCGGCGCCGGCCAGCCCGTTGGCGCCGACGACCTCGCGCACGGCCTCGATCGAGAAGCCGTCGCGAAACACGCCGAGCCATCGCAGCAGCAGGCGCTCGGCGTCTCCGAGCAACCGGTAGCTCCAATCGTACATCGCCTGCAGCGTCTGGTGGCGCGGCAACGCGGTGCGAAAACCGCCGGTCAGCAGCCGGAAGTGATCGTCGAGATGGGCGGCCAGCACGTCGATGCCCAGCACGGCGGCGCGGGCCGCCGCCAGCTCGATCGCGAGCGGCAGGCCGTCGAGGCGGCGGCAGACCGACGCCATCAACGCCAGGCTGCGCGCGTCGAGCGGAAAACGCGGATCGGCCGCGCGGGCCCGCGCCGCGAACAACTGCACCGCGCTGGCGTTCATCGCCTCGCGGTCGCCCGCGCCTTCGTCGGGGACGTCGAGCGGCGGCACCGGGCACACGCGCTCGCCGTGGATGCGCAGCGATTCGCGGCTCGTCGCGAGCACGCACAGCCCGTCGTCCGCATCGGTGAGCGCGCTCGCGATCTGCGCGGCGGCGTCGAGCAGGTGCTCGCAATTGTCGAGCACGAGCAGCATCCGGCGACGCGCGACGCTGGCGAGCACCGCTTCGAGGGTCAGCGACCCGGTCGGCTGCGTGATGCCGAACGCGCCGGCCAGCGCGTCAGGCACGAAGCGCGGACACGCGACGGTCGCGAGCGAAACGAATACTGTGCCTTCCGGAAAGCGTGCGTCGGCGCGCGCCGCCGCTTCGATCGCGACGCGCGTCTTGCCGATGCCGCCCGCGCCGACCAGCGTCACGACGCGCGCGCCCTGCAGCGCGGCCAGCACGTCGGCGACCGTCTGTTCGCGGCCGAACAGCGTGCTCGGCGCCGCGGACGGCCGCCACGTCGCGGGACGCACGGGCGCGTCGCCGTCGTCCTGCCCGGCGACCAGCCGATAGCCGCGGCCCGGCACCGTCACGATCAGGTTGCGGTCGCCGGCCAGCGCCTTGCGCAGCGACGCGATGTGCACCTGCAGGTTGTTTTCCTCCACCACGGTGTGCGGCCATACGCGCTGCATGATGTCGTCTTTCGATACCAGCGCACCGTTCGCCCGAATCAACAGCTCGAGAATTTCGAATGCGCGGCTGCCGATGCGCAGCAGCTTGCCGTTCGAACGAATTTCACGTCTGTCGAGAAAAACGTGAAGTGTTCCAATCCGGATCATGAGAATTTCTTGAGGGTGACATTCAACGGCGCCCCACTGAAATCGGGTGCCGGTTCCGCATCAATGCTACGGTATTTGCATGGTCGAATGATTCAAATTATCAGAATGAACGGCTCGAATTTTTTGAAATGACGAAAAATACCGCCGTGCGGCGCTGTTTGCGCCCGAGCACCGCCCAGGCACCGAAATACGGCGAGGCCACGCACGTTTC
>NZ_BCPP01000192.1:0-8699 GCF_016586125.1 Burkholderia sp. E168m23 | reverse complement strand
TGATCGCGTGACCTCAACCTTCCGGACGACATCGAAGCCATGTTCGACAAGATTCTGATCGCCAACCGCGGCGAAATCGCGTGCCGCGTCGCCGCGACGTGCAAACGTCTCGGGATCGCGAGCGTCGCCGTCTATTCCGACGCGGATGCGAACGCGAAACACGTGGCCGCGTGCGACGAGGCCGTGCACATCGGCGGCTCGGTCGCGGCAGACAGCTACTTGCGCATCGAGCGCATCATCGAAGCCGCGCGCGCGACCGGCGCGCAGGCGATTCACCCCGGCTACGGTTTTCTGTCGGAGAACGACGATTTCGCGCAAGCGTGCGAAGCGGCCGGTATCGTGTTCATCGGGCCGCCGGTCGACGCGATCGCGGCGATGGGATCGAAGGCCGCCGCGAAGGCGCTGATGCACGCGGCCGCCGTGCCGCTCGTGCCCGGCTATCACGGCGACGACCAGGACGCGGCCAACCTGCATCGCGAGGCTGATCAGATCGGCTATCCGGTGCTGCTGAAAGCCAGCGCGGGCGGCGGCGGCAAGGGGATGCGCGTGGTCGAGCGCTCCGAGGACTTTCCCGCGGCGCTTGCATCGTGCCAGCGCGAAGCGGCAAGCAGCTTCGGCAACGATCGTGTGCTGATCGAGAAATACCTGACGCGCCCGCGTCACGTCGAGGTGCAGGTGTTTGGCGACACGCACGGCAATACCGTGTACCTGTTCGATCGCGATTGCTCGGTGCAGCGCCGTCACCAGAAGGTGCTCGAGGAAGCGCCGGCGCCGGGCCTGCATGAGGACGTGCGCCAGGCGATGGGCGAAGCGGCCGTCGCGGCCGCGCGCGCGGTCGGCTATGTCGGCGCGGGCACCGTCGAATTCATCATGACGGGCGAAGCGTTCTACTTCATGGAAATGAACACGCGCCTGCAGGTCGAGCACCCGGTGACCGAGATGGTCACGGGGCTGGATCTCGTCGAATGGCAACTGCGCGTCGCGGCGGGCGAGCCGCTGCCGCTGAAGCAGGAGGAACTGCGCGTGCAGGGCCATGCGCTCGAAGCGCGCCTTTACGCGGAGAATCCGGCGCGCGGCTTTCTGCCGTCGACGGGCACGCTGAAGCATTTGCGGTTGCCGGCAGGCGTCGAGTTCGACATCGGGGCGTCGGTGCGCGTCGACAGCGGCGTACGCGAAGGCGATGCGATCACGCCGTTCTACGATCCGATGATCGCGAAGCTGATCGTCCACGGCGCGGATCGTGCGGAAGCGCTGGGCCTGATGCTGCGTGCGCTGCGCGCGTGCGAAGTGGTCGGCCTGCATACCAACGCCGCGTTCCTGCAGCGGATCGTTGCGTGCGAGCCGTTCGCGATCGCCGATCTCGACACGGGCCTGATCGAGCGCAACCACGATGCGCTGTTCGCGCCGCAACAGCCGCCGCGTGCGACGCTTGCACTCGCCTGTGCGGCACTGCTTGCGCGCGAACGCGCCGCCGCGCAGGAAAGCGCGTCGCCGTGGAGTTCGCTGCCGGACTGGCGGCTGAACGGCGGCTATCGCCGCACGCTCGAATGGCATGCGACCGATCGCGAAGCCGACGTGACGGTCACGTACGAGGACGACGGCACCGGCACGCGCATCGCGATCGGCGACGCGGCCGCGCAACCGTTCGCGTGGACGCGCGGCGCCACGCCGCTCGATTTCGACGTGACGCTTGGCGGCGTGCGCAGCAGCGGCCGCGTGTATGCGGACGGCGACACGTTCCATGTGTTCACGCAGGGTGCGGCCGAAACGTTCGAATGGCGCAACCTGCTCGCGCATGCGGGCGACGCGGAGCAGGGCGGTGGCCGCCTGACCGCGCCGATGCCCGGCAAGGTGATCGCGGTGCTGGTCGAGCCGGGGCAGAAGGTCGAAGCCGGTACGCCGCTGATCGTGATGGAGGCGATGAAGATGGAGCACACGATCGGCGCGCCGAGCGCGGGCGTCGTCGCTGACGTGCTGTACGGTGTCGGCGATCAGGTCGCGGACGGCGCGCAGTTGCTGATGATGGCGGAAGGCTGAGCGGACCTTGTTGCTGTACGTGGGCCGGTTGCCGTGGCGGCAGGCCCGCAAGAAAGCGCTTCGTAATTTTCCGTACGCCCGTGGCCGTGGCCGCGGCGATGCGGCTTCGATATCGACAACACGCGAAGAAGCTATACGCCTAAGCAACATACATCTTTCGAAGGCCTTACGATCTTCGCCGTTCCTGCCACACCATCGCGTGCCACGCGCAGTGCGCACCTCCATCTTCCCGCCCCTCGACACCGTCGTGTAACAAGTCGAACATAGCATCTCGGCGTCGATATGACCGGCGCGGCGTCGCGTCCGCGTCACGTCATCATCCTCACGGAGAACCGTTATGCGAACGTCGGCCCTACGGCCTTTCGCGGTCGTCGGCCTGATCGCGCTGACCGCCGTCCTCGGCGCCTGCAACGACGACCTGACCGCACCCGCCGCGCCCGTCGCGCAGCAGAAGGCCGCGTGCGGCGGTGCGGTGGTCGCCACCGCGCAGATGCGCTGCCCGCCCGGCTTCACCGCGCCTGCGTCGTCGCCCGCTTCCTGATACCGGCCGTTTCCACCAGAAAACCCATCAAGAGCAACCAGCATGGCCACTCATTCGCGACGCGATTTTCTGAAGTTCTCGGCCGGCCTCGCCGGCGCGACCGCCGCCACCGCACTGCTGCCGGAATCGATCCGCAAGGCGCTGGCGATCGAGCCGAACACCGTGACGGGCACGATCCAGGACGTGCAGCACATCGTCGTGTTCATGCAGGAGAACCGCTCGTTCGACCACTATCTCGGACACCTGAGCGGCGTGCGCGGCTACAACGACCGCTTCCCGGTCACGCTGCCGAACGGCAAGCCGGTGTGGTTCCAGCCGCGCCAGGAGGACAAGTCGAGCGTGATCGCGCCGTTCCGCTACGACACGACCAATCCGGGCGTCAACGCGCAATGTATCGGCGGCCTGCCGCATACCTGGGCGACCACCCATGGCGCGATCGACAACGGCCGCGCGGATCAGTGGGCCGTGCAGAAGTCGAACATGACGATGGGCTATCACGTTCGCGACGACATCCCGTTCCACTACGCGCTCGCGGATGCGTTCACGGTGTGCGACAACTACTTCTGCTCGATCCCGGGCAACACGCACCCGAACCGCATGTACCTGATGACGGGCATGGTCGATCCGCTCGGCACGGGCGGCGGCCCGCTGCTCGACAACACCGACTACATCGACAACCAGTTCGACAAGATCCAGTTGCCGCCTTTCAGCTGGACGACCTACCCGGAACGGCTCGAACAAGCCGGCATCTCGTGGCAGATCTACCAGCAGGGCACCGGGTTCGACAACTTCACCGGCAACTACGGCACGAACATGCTGGCGTGCTTCAACAACTTCGTGAATGCGCCGGCCGGTTCGTCGCTGCAGACGCGCGGAATGAGTACGCGCCCGATCACGCAGTTGAAGGCCGACGTACAGGCGAATACGCTGCCGCAGGTGTCGTGGCTGCTGCCGCCCGCCGCGTATTCGGAGCATCCGAAGTTCACGCCGCTGTACGGCGCGTACTACCTGTCGACGATCCTCGATGCGCTGACGTCCAACCCGGACGTGTGGAGCAAGACCGTCCTGCTGATCATGTACGACGAGAACGACGGCTTCTTCGACCATGTCGTGCCGCCGTCGGCGCCGACGCTGCCGGGCTCGGGCATGAGTACCGTCGACGTGTCGCTCGAGCGGCACAACGTCGTGACCGCGACGCAAGCCGGCACCTATACGGCCGACAACCTGCCGTACGGCCTCGGCCCGCGCGTGCCGATGTTCGTCGTGTCGCCGTGGTCGAAGGGCGGCTTCGTCTGCTCGCAGGTGTTCGATCACACGTCGGTGCTGCAATTCATCGAAAAGCGCTTCGGCGTGATGGAGACCAACATCTCGCCGTGGCGCCGCGCGATCTGCGGCGACCTGACGTCGGCGCTCGACTTCTCGAAATCGGATGCGACGCTGCCGACCCTGCCGAATACGCAGGCGTACGTCGCGCAGGCGGACCTGCAATGCTCGCGTGCGTCGTCGCAGACCGCGCCGGCCAGCACCGCGCAGCAGGTCGTGACCGCGCAGGAACCCGGTACGCGGCCGGCGCGCGCGCTGCCGTACGAACTGCACGTCACCGGCCAGCTTCAGGCGCAAGGCTATGCGCTGACGTTCGCGAATACCGGCACGCAGGGCGCGCACTTCTGGGTCTATACGGGTGACCCGACCGCGATGCCGCGCCGCTATACGGTCGAAGCCGGCAAGCAGCTGACCGATACGTGGGCGCTCGATGCGAACGGCAACTATCTGGTGAGCGTGTGGGGGCCGAACGGCTATTTCCGGCGCTTCGCGGGGTCGGCGGCGGCGGATGCCGCGGCCAAGCCTGAAATCACGCCGTGCTACGACACCGCAAACGGCGACGTGTACGTGACGATCGCCAATGCGGGCACCGGCCCGCTCACGGTCACGGCGACCGATGTCGCGTACGGCGGCGCGGCGCGCACGCTGACGGTCCCGGCCGGGCAGCGCATCGAAGCGCATTGGGACCTGTCGTGCAGCAGCCACTGGTACGACCTGCAGTTCGCGGTGGCGGGCAATGCCGGCTGGACGCGCCGCATCGCGGGGCACGTCGAGACCGGCAAGCCGAGCATCACCGACCCGGCGGCCGTGGCGCCGACGATCGCGGCGATCTGACGACGGCACCTGATGCGACGACGCGCCGTCCGGTTGAATCCGGCCGGCGCGTCGTGTTTGTGCGTCGAGGGTATGGCGGCGCTGGTGTCAGGGCAGCAGCCCGTCGTCATGCGCCATCATCAGCGCACGCATCGCGGACCACATGCCGTAGTAATGCACGATGTAGCTGTCCGCGCGGCGAAACAGCCACGGCGTGTTGAGGCTGACGAGGTCGGTCACGCCTTCGCGTTGCAACTGGCCGTCGCGCTCCATCGCGCGAATGAAATGCAACTGGTCGCCGTCGCTCGCATAGACGCTCGACCGGTCGTGCAGCGCGGCAATCGTCGTCATCAGGTCGCGCAGCATCGCGTCGTTGCGTTCGGTGCGGCGAAACGCCATCACGCCGGAATTGAACGCCCATTGGCCGATATCCTGTGCGAGCAGCCAGTCGCGTCCTTCGAGCAGCGGCGCCAGCGGTTGCTGCTGGTTCGCGATCAGCACGTCGGCGTCGAGCCACACGACCCATTCATGGTGCTGCAGGTAGGCGTGCAGCAGCCACGGCTTGAACCAGTTGCCCGTCGCGTTCAGCCCGATCTCGGCGGGGATGTCGCGATGCACGTACAGCGTGTAGCCGTGCGCGTCGCAGTAGCGCCGGAAATTCCGTTCGGCGACGCGTGCATAGCTGCCGATGTTCGGCGTGTACAGCATCATCAATGCGATCGGCCGGCCGGGGTTGTACGTGCTGCGCTCGGCGGCTTCGTCCGGTGCTGCGGCCGCGTGATCGAACGTGAACAGCGGCCGGCCGGCGGCGCGGCATCGGTTGACGTACGCGACGAGCGTGTCGCGAAAGCGCGGCGTCGCGCCTTTGCGTTCGGGATCGTGCGGCGTGTCGTCGAGGCTGATCGCGAACGTCGGCTCGCGGCTCCACATCGGATCGAGGTCGGGGCCGGACGGCATGACCGCATACAGCCCGTCGATCGGCGTCATGTAGCGATGCGTATCGAGCTCCGCGAACAGCGCGGCTTCCGACGTCAGCCTCGGCTCGCTGCCGAGCTTGCAGCGCTGCGCGAGCCGCATCACGATCGCACGCACGTCCGGCGTGTTGCGCCAGATCTGCACGTCGACTTGCGGCAGCGGCGACGCGAACGCGTCGACCAGCAGCATGTCGCGCCCAGTCATCAGGCGGTCGAGCGCGACGGGCTCGATGATCGCCGCATCTTCGCTGAGCAGCAGCACCAGTTCGTCGGGTTGCGCGCCGCGCAGCACGTGCAGCAGAGATTCGTAGCGATGCAGCGGGCGCAGCGGCAGCGCCTGCGGCATGCCGGATGCATCGACGATCTCGTGACGATAGCCGTGCCCCTGCGCGTACCAGCGGTGGTTCTCGAGGCTGGCTGGCGCGTGCTGGCTGAAATGACTGAGGACGATCATCGCGCGCTCCGAACGCCGGGAAGCGCGCACACGATCCGCGGGATGCGCTTCAGCTCGGCCCGCCATCCGGATACGCTGACCCGCGAGCGCCGCCCCGGTTCGTCGTGGAGGGTCTGGAAGCCTTGCGCGGCATCATGTTCCATGCTTTGTGTGCCTTGGTCTTGATCGTGGTGCGGCGAGGTCGTGTGCTGCGCGCCCGAACGCGCCGAGAAAGCCGGCCGCCGGGCGGCACGAGTATCGCATAACGATCGGGCGGATTGGCCCGGCCGGGGCGGCCGCTGACCATCCCTGACAGTGTGCGGCCGGCGCTCCGCTAGAATGCCGGATCGCCGCCGCTTGACGCGGGCGGCGCGTCAAGCGCTACACTGCGCCATGCCATTCCCGTTCAACCTTCCATCCTGCCGACGATGACGTCTCCTGTCCTGACCGGCCTGCGCATCGGTATCACGATCGGATTGCGTGCCCCCGACGAAAGCCTGTGGATCAACGGCATCAAGCAGAACGCGCTGTTCCTCGCGAAGCTGCTGATGGCGTCGCCGCACGGCTACCGCGTGACGCTGGTCAACACGACCGACGTGCCGCTGACCGACGCCCTGCCGTGGGATCGCAACGTGTTCGACACGCGCGCGTTCGCCGACATGAAGGACGCGCTCGACGTGGTGATCGAACTCGGCGGGCAGATCGACGGCGAGCAGACGGCCTACCTGAAAGCGCGCGGCGTGAAGCTGGTCAGCTATTGCTGCGGCGTCGAGTACATCAACGCGATGGAGTCGATGCTGTTCGGCCGCCGGCTGTGGGATTCGCTGTTCATCAACCGCGGCTACGACGAGGTGTGGGCGATTCCGCAGATCGCGCCGTCGTCGCTGCCGTTCCTGCAGTCGCTGCGCCGCTGCCCGGGGCGTGTCGTGCCGTTCGTGTGGGACCCGATGTTCCTCACCGAACGCGCGCGGTCGCTGCCCGAGCACGGCGAATACCGGCCGCGCAGCGAGCCCGGCAAGCGGCTCACGGTGATGGAGCCGAACCACGACGTCGTGAAGTTCTGCGTGTATCCGATGCTGATCATCGACGAAGCGTATCGCCGCGACCCCGACGCGATCTGCTTCACGCACGTGACGAACGCCGATCGCCTCGCGCACGACAGCCCCGAGTTCGTGATGCTGATGAACTACCTGGACATCGTGCGCGCGGGCAAGGCCAGCTTCGTCGGGCGCTTCGATACGCCGCTGTTCCTGGCTGACCTGACCGATATCGTCGTGTCGCACCAATGGTCGAACCCGCTGAACTATTTCTATTTCGACGTGTGCTGGCAGGGCTATCCGCTCGTGCACAACGCGAGCCTCGCGCCCGATCTCGGCTACTACTATCCGGACAACGACGTGCAGCAGGGCGCCGATGCGCTGCTGCGCGCGCTGCACACGCACGACGACGACTGGCAAGGGTATGCGCGGCGCCAGCGCGAAATTCTCGGCCGTTACACGTCGGCGAATCCGGCGCTCGTCGCCGAGTACGACGCGCTGCTCGCGAACCTGATCGGCGCGACGGTCGCCTGATGAGGTCGATGTTCCGCGGCGCACGTTCGGTGCGCCGCCGGCCGCCGTCGGGTTTGTCCCGCCCTCATGTCTGACGAAATCATGCCGTTAAAAAAGAAACCGCCGAACCCGATGAGCTCGACGGTTTTGGAAGGCACGAAATTGACGGCTCCGAGGGAAGTCCGTCAAAAACAAGTTTATAGGTTAACAAGTCGGAAAGATTGTTAAATATGGTTCAATTTATAATCTTCATATAATTGAAGTTGGTATTATTGATTAAATGAGGCTTGATTCCGTTTCGGAATTTCATAATATCGTTTGAAACGAGAAAATTGAATGCTGCGGTGATCGAATCACGCGCGGCAGCAGGTTTTCCGCAGGTGACGGCATGTGTGGAGGGCCGGTGTTTCAACCCGGCATGTCGAATGCGTACGGCACTTTGCGGTGTGGTATTTATCTGATCAATTGGCGATATCCCGCTTCGCGCGACCAGCAAATCCGGGAGGGGGTGATTCAGATAAAACTGTTTAGATGAAAAAGATAAACGATTCGGATTGATGGTTTTCGTAATTTGCGTTGTGTAACCTGTCGCACTGTCGGCATCGCGCACGCATGGTGTATTTCAAGTAACCGAATATCGTAAAAATATCGAATTTGACGGCGCGCCGAAGCGAACAGTACGCCCCCGGAAAAAATCGACATGACAGGATGGGCCGGGTAGGCGGCGGAGCGCGTCGAGGTGGGCTCGTTCCGCATATGTATTGAGGTCGAGCCGTGATCGGCGGCTCGCCATTTGCCGGAGCGCCGGATGAATGCGGTCGAAGCTCGCCAGGAGGCGAATCGGAAAACGAATCGCGACGAAATCGATCTCGTGTTCGGCGCGCCGGACGATCATCGCGATCTTGCGTCGGTACGCAGTTTCGTCGAAAGCCGGCTCGGATTCGCGCACGAGCCCGTGTGCCGCGCCGACCTGTCGGGTGGCGTGCTGTACCAGGAATGCCTCGCGCGGCTGCGGTGGGGCGAGCGCG
>NZ_BCPP01000191.1:0-8701 GCF_016586125.1 Burkholderia sp. E168m23 | reverse complement strand
GATCGAAATCGGCTTCGCGCAGCCCCGACGGCGTCAGCGACACGAAATGCATCGCCGTGCCGCGCGCCGGGAAGCCGGCGATGCCGGTCGAGCCCCACGGAATCGGCGAGCGCTGCACGCCGCTTACCTTCATGTCCGCCGGCGTGAGCGCGAGCGTCAGCAGCCGCCCGTCGCGGGTCGGCACATACGCGTGCGTGCCGACGACGCCGAGGCCCGATTCGCGCACCGACGCGGGCAGGCAATCGAGCGTCGCCGTGCGGCGGCCGTCCGGCGCAATCAGCATCGCGACGCCGCGCTCGTCCGCGGTCGTCGTGACGACGATGAAACGGTCGATCTCCGGCACATAGGCGGCTGAATACACGTAGTACTGGATCGCATCGTTCAGCGATCCGAGTTTGTCCAGTTTCGCGGTGACCGGGTCGAACATCGCGTATTCGAGCGTCGCGTCCGTGCTGCCGTCGATGAATTTCTGCCACACGAGCAGCGCGTTGCGCGGCGAGCCCGCGATCACGGGCCACCACTCGCGGCGGCGCGGCGCGACCGCGACATGGTTCAGCACGCGCCCGGCCGCGTCGTAGGTTTTCAGGTAGACGCCGTTGCCGCTGCCGAGGTTGTCGACCCCGCCGCCGTTGACCCAGTCCGCGGAATAGAACACGACGAAGCGGTCGGCGACCGTCGCGACGTGACCCGAGTGGCCGCCCGATTCGACGTCGTTCGGGTAGGGCTTGATCGGTTTCAGGTCGCGGCGGTAGACGCCGTAGCGCTGGCTGACTTCCTGCGACGTATTCCAGCCATCCTCGAACGTGACGAAGATGTCGCCGTGCGCGTTCTGCGCGATCGAGACGGGCTCCTGCGCCTCGGGGCGGCTGATGAACGTGCGCACGCGCAGCACGCGCGGCTCGCCGGGCGCCCATTCGCCGACGTACACGTCATGCGGCCAGCTACCGCCGCGCCGCGCGCCGCGCGGCACGACACCCGAGCTGCTGAAGAACACCCAGCGTTTGCCGTCACCGGCGTCGGCCACGCCGATGCCGTGCATGAAGCGCCGCGGGTCGCCGGTGTCCTGCGGCGCCGGGGTGCTCGGCACGGTGACCGTATGCACGACCGGCGCGCCGGCAAAGGCAGGCGGCGACGCCGTGCCGATGCCGCCCGCGCCGCAGAGGGCAGCCATGGCCAGCCGCATGACCGCCTGTACCGGGCGCGTTCGTCGCGTCATTCGACGGTCACCGATTTCGCGAGGTTGCGCGGCTTGTCGACGTCCGCGCCGCGTGCGCAGCCGACGTGATACGCGAGCAGTTGCAGCGGAATCACGTTGACGATCGGCGACAGCAGGTCGCCCGATTCGCGCACGCGGATCAGGTGCGTGTCGCGGTCGGCGTCGATCTCGAGCTGATTGCCGGCCAGCACGTAAAGCCGCCCGCCGCGCGCACGCACCTCGGCCATGTTGGACTTCAGCTTCTGGAACAGGCGGTCGTCCGGCGCGATCGTGACGACCGGCATCGCGCTCGTGACGAGCGCGAGCGGCCCGTGCTTCAGTTCGCCGGCCGCATAGCCTTCCGCATGGATGTACGACACCTCCTTCAACTTCAGCGCGCCTTCCAGCGCGATCGGGAAATGGATGCCGCGCCCGAGGAACAGCGCGTTCTCGGTGCGGGCGAACTTCGTGGCCCAGCCCATGATCTGCGTTTCCAGCGCGAGCGCGTGGCTGATGCGATCGGGCAGCGCGCGTAATTGCTTCAGGTGCGTCGCGACTTGTGCCGCATCGAGCCGGCCGCGCAGTTGCGCGAGCGTCAGCGTCAGCACGAACAGCGCGACGAGCTGCGTGGTGAACGCCTTGGTCGACGCGACACCGAGTTCGGCGCCGGCCCGCGTGAGGAACCGCAGCGGCGCGTTGCGCGCGATCGTGCTGGTCGCGACGTTGCAGATCGCCATCGACAGGTCCTGGCCCATCGCACGCGCCTGCTCGATCGCGCCGATGGTGTCGGCCGTTTCACCCGACTGCGAGATACCGACGACGAGCGTGCGCGGATCGGCCACCGTGTCGCGGTAGCGGTATTCGCTGGCGATCTCGACCTGCGCCGGCACGCCCGCGATGCTTTCGAGCCAGTACTTCGCGGTCAGGCCCGCGTAGTAGCTGGTGCCGCAGCCGAGCAGCAGCACGCTTCTCACCCGCGACAGCAGCGCGCGCGTACCTTCCGTCGCGTCGAACAGCGCCGGCGAGATCGCGTCGATGCCGTCGAGCGTGCTGTCGATCGCCTTCGGCTGCTCGAAGATTTCCTTCTGCATGAAGTGCTGGTACGGGCCGAGCGCGGCGTCGTCCGCGCGCGCCTTCACTTCGCACAACGGGCGCCGCGCTTCCTGCCCGCCCGCATCGACCACGGCGATGCGCTCCGGCGTGATCAGCGCGACGTCGCCGTCCTCCAGGTACACGAAGCGGTCGGTCAGGTCGCCGAGCGCCGCGCAGTCGGACGCCAGGTAGTTCTGCTCGGCGCCGATGCCGATCACGAGCGGCGAGCCGGCGCGCGCGGCGACGAGGCGCTGCGGCTCGCGCGCACTGAGCACCGCGATCGCGTACGCACCGTGCAGCCGCTTGACGGCGCGTACGACCGCGTCGAACAGGTCGTCGCGATAGAGGCTGTGGATCAGGTGCGCGATGACTTCGGTATCGGTCTGCCCGCGGAACGTATAGCCGCGTTGCTTCAGTTCGGCGCGCAGCGTGTCGTGGTTCTCGATGATCCCGTTGTGCACGACCGCGATCGTGTCGCCCGACATGATCGGGTGCGCGTTCATTTCCGATGGCGCGCCGTGCGTCGCCCAGCGCGTATGCGCGATGCAGGTCTGCGCTTCGAGGCCGAGCGTCAGCACGCGGTCCTGCAAGTCGGTCACGCGTCTCAACGTGCGTTCGCTGCGCAGGCGGCCGTCGCCCTGCACGGCGATGCCGCACGAATCGTAGCCGCGATATTCGAGCCGGCTCAGCGCGTTGACCAGTTGCGGCACTTGATTGTTCCGGCCGCTTGCTCCGACGATTCCGCACATGATTCACCTCGTCTCCAGGAAGTTGTCGACTGGCGCGTGTCGCGCGCCAGCACGGTGTCGAAAGCGGTGCCACGTCGCGCGGCAGGCGTCGCGCCCGGCGCGGCACGTTTCCGGCGATTCATTCGCGCGGTTGTGGCTCGGCATGCGCGATCCACTCGATGCCGGAAATCGACCCGTTCGCATCGTGCGACGCGACGAGAATGCGCGTCGTGCGTCGCGCGCCGCGCCGGCGCTCGCTCGCGAACGCGGTCGGCGGTACCGAGCGCACCTTCACGCTGGCCGAGCGCCGCAGCATCTTCGACACCCGCAACCGGTACGCGAGCGGATGCACGACGCGCCCCGCGATCAGCCACATGACGATCGTGCCGGCGATCAGCGCGATGCTCGTCACGTAGAACACGATCTGTTCGATCGGCATCTCGGCCTCGTTGAACGGCAGCAGGTAACGGTACGTATAGATGCAGATCGAGGCCCATACGCCCCCGACCAGCGCAGGCCGCACGAGACGGAACCACGCGACGAGCACGGGCCCGACGATGTTGCCGCGTTCGGCGATCATGTCGCGCGGTGCGCGCAGGGAAAGGTCAATAATCGGCGCGTTCTTCATGTTGAATGCCTCGGTCGGGACTGACCCAAACGGCGCGCTTGCCACGGCCCCGCAGCACGACGGCGGGCAGGGCGATGACGGTGGTGATCATGCTGATCAGCCAGAACGCGACGGGGTACCAGATGGTGTCAAGGAAGTACATCAGGAGTTTTTCGTCGTAACGACGATCGATCATGCTGCCGATGATCAGCTGCAGGATGCAGGTCGCGACCAGCAGCATCCCGTGCCAGTGCGGCACCACGGACACATGCCAGTTCGGCGGAAGCGGATAGACGACGTCGATCAACGCGAGCAGCAGGATGAACGTCATCGAGTACGCCCACGCGATGCCGATCAGGTATTCGGCGAACAGCGGCCACATCATCATCTGCGTCGGCCGCATCAGCGTGCCCGCGTACTTGAGCAGCACCTGGATGCCGCCCTTCGACCAGCGCAGCCGCTGCCGGTAGAGCCCCTTCACCGTCTCCGGCATCAGGATCCAGCTGAGCGCGTGCGGCTCGTACACGACGCGCCAGTCGCGGCATTGCAGCTTCCAGCTGATGTCGATGTCCTCGGTGAGCATGTCCGAGCTCCAGTAGCCGACGTCGGCGAGCGCCGTCTTGCGGAACATCGTGATCACGCCCGACACCGTGAAGATGCGGCCGTACACCTGTTGCGTGCGCTTGATCAGCCCGACGATCGACGAGAATTCGCCGACCTGCATGCGGCCGAGCAGCGACGTGCGCGTGCGGATGCGCGGGTTGCCGGTCACCGCGCCGACGCCCGGGTCGGTCAGGAAGTGCTCGAGCATCCAGCCGATCGCATCGTGCGCGAGCAGCGCGTCGCCGTCGATGCACAGCAGGTATTCCGCGTTCGACACGGCCGCCGCGGTCGTCAGCCCGACCGCCTTGCCTTCGTTGCGCGCGTGATGGATCACGAGCAGCCGCGGGATCTCGACGGCCAGCTCGTTGAGGATCTCGCCGGTGCGATCCTTGCTGCCGTCGTTGACCGCGATGATGTCGTAGTTCGGATACTGCATCCCGTTCAGGTGGCCGATCACGCTGCGCGCGTTCGCGGCTTCGTTGAAGCAGGGCACGACGATCGACACCTTCGGGATGCCGCTCGACGCGATCGTGCGCGTCGACAGCTCGCGGCCTTCCTCGAGCAGGAAGTAGTGCACGACGCCGCCGATCATCCACAGGTACGACATGAAGAACGGATAGTAGAAGACGAAATCCTGCAGGCGCTGGATGAGGCTATGGGAGGTCATGGTGTCTTGGTTCCCTGCGAGTGCTGCATCTGCATCAGCGCGTTGATCGAGGTGGGGTCGAGGCGCGATTTCAGCGACATCACGTCGCGCATCGCGTCGAGTTCCGGCTGGCCGTTCAGGAAGTTGTCGGGGTAGTAGCCGAAATTCACGGCGCCCTCGCTGCGCAGCCGCCGCATCTGCGCGAGCAGCGTGCCGGCCGGCACCGCCTTCTGCCCGTGCCAGTCGTATGCCTGCAGTTCGAACACGGTGCGCTGCAGCCCACGCTGCTTCGCGCGTACGGCCTTCACGAGCTGGTCCAGCCAGCCTTCCGGGTCTTTCGCCTGTTCCATGTACGGCATCGCCATCAGCGCGACGTAGTCGTAGGCGGCGAGGAAATCGTCGTAGTTCTGCGCGAACCACGCTTCCGATTCGGGCTTGAGCACCGGCATCGCGAAGATGTTGCGCGCGGTCAGCACGTCGCCGACGTTCTGGTGCGCCAGCACGATCTGCTCGAGTTGCCGGGTCATGTCGATCAGGTAGCGCGTCTTCTGGCGCGTCCAGCGTTTCATCAGGTCGGGGTTCTCGCGGATCTTGCCGATGTCGGCCGGCAACCCCCATTGCGAATAGGTGCGCAGCGCATGCCGGCCCCCATCCTCGTAGTCGTCGAGCACCGCGTCGTCGCTGAACAGGATGCCGCTGAACGACGCGTGCTTGCTGAGATCCTCGTAGATCTGCTGGATCATCAGCCGCGCATCGGGATCGAACGGACTCAGCCGGAACACGCGCGTGCCGTTCTCTCTAGCCGGCGCACCGCCGAACGCGCTCACGGCCTGGAGCGAGCGGAGCTTGTCGGGGGACGGCCGGAACGCGAGCACCGGCATCCACGCGTACACCTGTACGTTGGCGCGCGTATTGAGTTGCCACGCGGCACGCGAGAACAGGTCGGAACGCATCGGCAGGTGCCGGTTCGGGAAATACACCGCTTCGGCCACGCCCGTGCCCTTCGGGTCCGCAAACGCCTGCAGGTACACCGATTTCGGCTGCATCCGGTAGATGCGCTCGATCAGCTTGCCGAGATTCGCTTCCTGCCGTGCGGGATCGGGATCGTAGACCTGGTCGAGATCGACCTGCACGGTGCGCTCGGGCACGTCGACGTCGCCGCGGTTCGACGCCGGTTCGCGCATCGAGCGCTCGAACCCGCCGATGTCGACGTCGTACATCATCAGAATCCGTCTCAGTCGGTCGAGCGGCACGTCCGGCGTATTCGGGCCGGCATCGAGGCTGAACTGGACGTCCATGCCGAGCGACGTCGAGATCTGGCGCACGGGCTGGTTTTCCGCGCCGTACGGCCACACCATCGAGCGCGCGACGATACCGGTGCGTTCGCGGATCTGCCGCACGCACGTCTGCAGGTCGTCGTGCACGCGGGCGTGGAACTCGGCGTCGGTCTCGTAGCGTTTCTGATCTTGCAGGTAGAGATGCGACGTGGTCGCCGGCAGCTCGTTGCCTTGCGGATTCGCGACCGCGCCATGGTGGAGATTGTGGGTGTGGCAGCCGAGCTCGACGAATTCAGACTGGCCGAGCTTCTTCACCTCGTCCCACGACAGGAAGTAGTCGCGCGGCACTTGCACCTTGTCGCTGATGCGGATCGGCGTATCCGGCGGCGTGTCGATCCACGCGGTGACGAGGCCCATCACGGCCGGATACTTGAAGCGCTCGAGCAGCGGCAGCACTTTCGTGTAGTGGCTGCGGAAGCCGTCGTCGAACGTGAGCAGCACGGAGCGCGGCGGCAGCGGCTTGCCGCCGCGGCGCGACTCTTCGATCTGCTTGACCGTGATGGTGTGGTAGTTGTTGGTCTGCAGCCACGAGAAGATCGCGGTCAGCGTGCCGGTATCGACCGCGAACGGATCGATGATCGCGGTCGGCGACGAGAACGACGCCATCAGGTTGTCGCGCACGTCGTGCATGCAGATCACGCGAAACGTCTTGCCGTCGGCCGGATCGGACGGCGGCAGCAGATCGATCATCTTGGCGCCGGTCACGCCCGGGAACAGCGAACAGGCGGCAAACGTGCCGAGGCATCCGCACATGAAGGTCCGTCTGGATTGCATTCAGAGCTCCTTGCTAAAACGGCAGGTTGAGCGACAAGAAGCCGGTTTCGGAGCGTTCGCGCTGGCCGTCGTATGCGTGGCTGCTGACCTCGACGCCGTAGCTCAGCGTGATGTCGTGCTTGAACGTCCACGCGTGCTCGAGGCGCGCGCTCCACAGCGGGCTGGTGCCGAAGCCGCGCTCGTTGTACACGCCGCCCGATACCGACACGCGCTGTTGCAGCCCCGTGTCACCTTTCTTCCACAGCGTCAGCTGATGCATCACGGTCGCCGCGGCCGCGTAGTCGCGACCGGGGCTGAAGTAGGGCGCGTCCTGGCGCGTGTTGCTGTCGGTGCCGAGATTCAGCGAGACGTTGACGAGCTGGTTCGCGGACGTGTACACGCGCTGCGTGGCGGTCGCCGCGATCTCCTGGTGCAGGTTCGAATCGCTGTAGCGGCTCACGCCGTAGCTCAGCTTGACTTCGCGCCGGTCGTTCTGGCGATACACGACCTCGACGTTCGCGGAGCGGCCCCAGATGTGCGCGGCATACGCCTTCCACGGCAGCGAGTTGTCGTTGGTGTCCAGCCCGGCGCCGACCGTCCAGTAGTCGTTCAGCGCGTACGCGATCGTCCCGCGACCGCCGGTCCGGCCGTCCCCGCCCATCGAACGCGTGACCTCGCCCAGCACGGTGAGCGGCCCGTGCCGATAGTCGCCGCCGATGCCGGTGCGCGTGCGGCTGACGCTGCCGCCGTCGGTTTGCGCATGGCCGAAGAACGTATGCGAGAAGATCCGCCAGTTGTCGCCGAACGGTTGCGAATAGATGTAGCTGTCCGACGTGAAGCTGTTGTCGGCCAGTGCGCTGTTACCGTGCTCGAAGCTCAGGTCGGTCGTGAACACCGGGCTGCGGTAGGCGTTGTAGTCGCGCTTGAAGCTGCGCACGGAGCCGCTGTCCGGGAACGTGTTGCCCAGGGTCTGATCGACGGTCTTCGCGGTCGCGTAGTCGTCTGCCGTGAGCGATGCGCGGCCGAGGCCCGCGAGCATCTCGACGCTGTCCGGGTGATCGGTCAGCGATGCGCGATACATCGAGATCGCCTGGCGCGGATGCGACTGGCCCGACACGGCGTCGGCGTGCGCGGCACGGACCTCGGCGTTGAACGGCACCTCTTTCTCGAGCTGTTCGAGGGCGGCGATGCCCTGGTCGACGTGACCCGTGAAGATCAGGTACTGCGCGCGCAGCCGGTAGTAGCGCAGATAGTCGCTTTCTCCCGGACCGACGTTGGTCACCTGCTTGACCGGCGGCAGCGACTTCTCCATGTCGTCGAGCACCTGCTTCGCTTCGGGCGCGCGCGCCTGGTCGACGTACGACCAGAACAGCCCTTCGCGCAGCTCGATCGGCTGCGTGCGGGCGCCATACTGGAAGCCGCGGGTCGCGCGATCGGTCGGCGACGCGGTGGCCTGCTGCAACGCCCGCGCGTACACGGTGTTCGCCTTGGCCGGCTCGCTCAGGTACAGGTACGCATCGCCGACGGCCGCCAGCGCGTCGATCGAGATCTCCGCGTTGGACGGAATCGTCTCGAACGTCGTGACGGCCGCCTTCATGTCGCCGCGTGCGGCGAGGGCGACCACCCGGTCACCGGCGAGCGCCGTGCGGACCGGCGTGTACTCCGGCGTGGCCGGTATCCGCTTGTCGAGGTCGTCGGCGGCGCGCAGCGCGTTGTCGAGCCCGTCGAAGCGGTCCGAAC